>NZ_MZGS01000008.1 GCF_003111625.1 Methanobrevibacter thaueri
ATCTTGGGTTCAAAGGATGTATGCTCCTCGCCCAAGCTTATCGCAGCTTACCACGACCTTCATAGGCAACTCAAGCCAAGCCATCCCCCAGATAGCACAAGTAGCAAAATTTTAAACAACAATTAAATTTTTAGCAAACTATACTATTGAAATAATCAATCTAATACACAAGAAAAAAGTCTATTTTTTTAACCATCAAGAAGAATAAAACCAATTCTAAAATTTTAGGATAGTCTATTCTAACAAATAATGCTTAAAAAAGAATAACTTTTCTTAAAAAGATTTTCTTCTTTAAAATAACACATAATCTAACAACAATCTGGTTAGTTAGTGCCAGTTAGGGTTACTTATGCACGGAAAATTATAACAAATTCTCCCTTCACATCAGTTTTCTCTAAAACGATGCTGCACTAATAATATAATAATATTAATCAAATTACTAGAATATACTCAGTCTTGCAGATGATTAAGTGTTTGATTACAGTTGCAATCATATCACAATGTATTGTGTCTATAACACACATATAATGTCATATAATCATGAAATAATTATAAAGTATTAGGAGGTGATCCAGCCGCAGGTTCCCCTACGGCTACCTTGTTACGACTTCACCCTCCTTAAAAAACCTAGATTCGAATATAACAAAACATTACATCCTCATCCAAGCCCTTTTTGGGTGG
>NZ_MZGS01000009.1 GCF_003111625.1 Methanobrevibacter thaueri
AAAAAATTTATTCTAGATTCAACGGCAAATAAACCATTTATTTGCTTAACAACAGACTTATTCCCAATGTATCGTAACGTAGCAGATGAAATAGGAGTAAAACATCAATTATGCAAATTTCATTTATTCCAAACAATAAATCATAAATTAAAAGTATACTGTAGACGAAACAAGATAAATGGAAAAGCAAGAGACCATATTTACGAAAATGCAAATGAATTGAAAAATTGTTTCAGACAAAACTCAAAACAGGAAGCAATAAACCAATTTAAACAATATTTACAAAATTACAGAGCCATTCCAGTCGTATTAAAAGATTTTATAAGAAAACACATCATCATGCACTTTCACAGATACGTAGAACACTTAGATGATGAAAATATAGAAAAAACATCCAATAAAGTAGAAAACTACTACAGACAAACCAATCCAGAAAAAATAAAGAAATTATACAAGACCAAAAATGGAATTCTAACCTTTTTAGACTTCCAAATGCAAAACTGGACACAAAAACACATAAAAATTAAATAAGCCTATAAAATTTTACAGACTCAAAA
>NZ_MZGS01000010.1 GCF_003111625.1 Methanobrevibacter thaueri
TTGATTAGGCATAATAAAAACTTTTACTCCACCTATTTATTAAATTTAACTATTTTTAGATAAAATTAAAAATTCACAACTAATTTTCATCAAAAAATTTCAAATCAACAAAGTTTTTGAAAGAGTCTGCAAACTTATTAAAACTATTCAAAATTCATGCAGAAATTTTTAATTTTTGTTCTTAAATCACATGTCCATAGAACCCAATTTCTAAAAAAATAAAAGAAAATTATTAATCATATCAACTTATTGATTTTAATAAGTCCTCACCACATTCAATAGTATTCCTGATTTGATTTTCAAAAGATTCAAAAGCTCCGATAGTAATTTCATAATCTTCAGGTTCCAATTCATATAACAAAAATGCACTATAAGTAACTTTAGGCATTCCCTTTTCAGATAATCTTTTACATTCATCAAATAAATTACTATTTATCTTACCAAACGGAACCCAAATCGAGGCAACATATGGCACTAATGGTACCTGGTGGGCAGAACATACATTTGACGCTTACGGCGAATATAAAGTCAATGCAACCTATGTTGGATTGGATAATGTAACAATTACAAATGCAACAATCAGTATTTCTAAAACTCCAACTGAAATCACTGTTGAAAATGCAACTCTTGAATTGCTTGTAGGGGATTCTGTAGGTACTGGTGCTGCATTAACTCCAGCAGACGTAGGTGAGTTAACTTTCACTTCAAGCAACACTACTGTTGCTAAAGTTGAAGATGGAAAAATCATAGCTGTTGGTGAAGGCTCCGCAATCATTACAGTCAGTTTTGCCGGTAATGATGATTATTCTGCAGCTGAAGACAAAACAATAAATGTTAAAGTAATCAAATACGATTCCAAAGTCACAATCGAACCAATTAACAATACCGTATATCCAAACAACGTTACAATCAAATACAGTATTGAAAACAAAACCAACGTAACAGTAACAATTGATGGAGTATCCGATGATAAAATCATTATCACAAACGATACCATTACTGTTATTGGTCTCGACGCTGGCGAATACACAATAACAATACTCAACAACGAAAGCAACATATACCACAAATCAAACGACACAAAAACATTCACCGTAAACAAACAGACAACCAGCATTACCGCTTCTGATGTGACCACAACATACAACATCAACAAGGATTTAGTAATCACTTTAAAAGACAGCAACGGCAAAGCATTAGCTAATGTTAAAGTAACAGTTGACTTGAACGGTGCTAAAACCTACACTACCGACAAGAACGGTCAGGTCAAGGTATCAACCAAAGGACTTGCACCTAAGACTTACACTGCCAAGGTAACATTCAACGGCGATACCAATTATGTTAAATCAACTAATGATGTTAAAGTCACTGTCAAGAAGGCCACTCCTAAACTGACTGCCAAAAAGAAAACCTTTAAAACCAGTGTTAAAACCAAAAAGTACGCTATAATCTTAAAGGACAATACTGGTAAGGCAATCACGAAGGCTAAAGTCACCCTAAAAGTCAAGGGCAAAACCTATAAGGCAACAACCAACAGTAAAGGTAAAGCAGTCTTCAAAATCAAAAAGCTCAACAAGAAAGGAACCTTCAAGGCAACAATAACATATAAAGGAAACAAATACTACAACAAGGTATCCAAAAAAGCCAACATTAAAGTTATTGTCACCTTCAAGACAGTATCCAAAGGAAGCAAGGACAAATCCACAGTTAAAGAAATCCAACAGGCCCTAAAAGACCACGGATACTACCTCTCATACAAAGGACACTACTTGAAAGTTGACGGCAAGTTCCAAAGCTGCACTGAAAGATCCGTCAAGGAGTTCCAAAAGGACAAAGGCCTTAAAGTGACCGGTAAGGTTGATGAAAAGACCGCCAAAAAGCTCGGTTTAATTTAAATCTAATGTGGATGCAATTGCATCTGCACTTTTTTCTTTTTTTGCATTTTTCATTTAATCATTTTTTAATAGGTACTGCTTTTTTTGAGTTTTTAAAGTCAAATCAATAGGTATATTAATATCAGTTTATAGACCCATAACCAATGAATGAAAGCATTGTCTAAAATTGTCATGACAGTATGGATTTTATTTTAAAATTTTAAAAAATGAATTAAAAACTTCACTCAACTTTGATAATTAGATAATAATATTTATTGAACAACAATAAAACTACATTCTATAATTAAAAAGAAAAAAGAATTAAATGATATTAAAATACCATTTAACTACAAAATTTTAGAATATTCTAAAAAATAATCAAAAAATATTTTTATCACCCTGGAGCACTTGCAGAAACTTCTACATGAGTATCCGTTGTAGGAATTAATTTTAATTCCCCATTGTCATCCATCATCCAAATATACTCAACATCATCAGAATTCGTATCTGATTTAAAATCATCTTCAAAAATATTATCTGAGGATATGAAACATAATACTAAACAAAGTATTAATAAACCAACAACAAATGAAATAAATTTTGAATCAAACATTGTTAAATACTCCTATGGGAAATGAGAATAAGAAATTGAGCATTTTATTGATTTAATTGGAAATGACACAGTTCTTGAACCTGAATATGTTGTTCCTGCTTTTTGACTTAAATTAAAAATAGCTGGTTGATTAATCGTTTCAACTTTTCCTTTATAATTAGGTTTTGAATAGACTTTTATTACATAAGCTATTTTTACAGCAATTTTGTGTTTTGTTAATTTTTTTGTAGATATCTTTACTACTTTTGCACCCCATTTTTGAACTATAACTGTACATGAGAATGCGTATCCTTTAGGATTTGCATTAATATATGACATTTTTTTAGATAGATAAAATGCATAACCCTTTCCAGATATAGCTTTTTGACCTATTTCTGAAATAAAACTATAATTATCTGGCAATACAATATTAACTGAATTAGTTATATTTGTATTGTTAAGTATTATAATTGTTTGGTTTGTGTAATATTGGTTAAATTCAAGCAAATCATATTTATAATTTCCTAAATTAGGATCTGCCAAAATAATAAAATCTTCATTAATTTCTTTTACTACTGACCAATGATTAACTCCTATAATATTCATATGAACAATATAATTTTCTTTAAGATTAGTTGATTCTATTTGAACACCAACTCCAATTAAATTATATTTTTTAGAAGCATCAAGTATTCCTTTCATTGTTGTGCCGTTTACACTACTACTATTAGTAGCAATTTTAGCTTCATTTAATGTAATATTTTTACCTAGATTGTTTAAAACTGTTGCAAATGATGCTGCACCACAACTATATTCATCATCAGACATGACCACACCAGAAGTGTTTAATTCCAATGGCAGTTCAGTTTCAAACGAAATATTATTTTCATAATACTCATCATATTCATTTATAATTATTTCATCATCATCATTTATTGTATCGTATTCATCGATAACATCCATATCATCTGATTCTAACGTAATATTAGTTTCAATAGTATCATCAGCCACAACACAGGATATGCTTAATAAAAATACTAAACATAATAATACACCTATTACTTTTTTATACATTTTAATCACCTCTAGTTTATATTTATTGAATATTTTTAGGCATGCCTAAATATTAATTATTATGATTTTAAAATCCCTAGTATATAAATGTTTTGATAAATTTAAAAATTAAGAATAGATGTATAATAATAAAAAAAATTTTAAAAAATATAAATTATATAATAAATTATATGAATAATTATTCAAATAATAATATTTTATTAATTAAATTTAAATAAAATTTAATAATAATTAATATATTCTAAAATATTAGAACAATTTTAAATTATTTGTAATTTAAATTATAAAATTTCTAATATCTATTCTTAAATCCATATATTGTCATTACACCTATATCACCATTTATTTTTTTGAATTTTGCAACAACAACTCTATTATTGAATACATGTTGATAAGAAGCAATTGTATAAAGCAGTTAGAGATGCCTCTTCAATGTTGGGAACAAATCTTACCCCCCCCTAAGAATTTACCTACACCTGTTGAGTCATTGCTGATGATTAATCCTGAGTAATTCATGAAAAATTGTGAGTATGTATCAGAGTTTACATCAAACATTAATACTTCATTACTTATTGATAAAGTGTTTGAGAAGGTAATTAATCTATCATAGACATCAAAGAGTAGCTGCGTAGTTTGTGAGATTTTCCTTACAGGAACCCTAACCAAAATAGCTGACGATTGAAATCTCTAATTTGGAATCTATAAAACTTTGTATTCCATTTTATCCTTTGTTTTGATTTTAAGATTTTTCAAGTCACTTCTGAAAAGATTAGAATAAGAAATGTTGCCCAAATTATTCAAGAAAAGATAATCATAGCCGGATGAATAGCTTCCCCTTCTCTGATTGTAAGTACTCATTAAAATATTGATTTGTAATTCCTCTTGCAATGTCATAATTAATATTTTATTATCTTTTTTATATAATTCGGGATTACTGGTAATGTAACAAATTGTAATTTTACTAACAACAAAGCAACCAATGGTAATGGTGGAGCAATTTTATTTGCTAGTAAGGGTAATGTAACAAATTGTAATTTTACTAACAACTCCGCTTATTATGGTGGTGCAGTTTACTTCTTGGATACTGGTGAAGTAACAAATTGTAATTTTACTAATAACTCCGCAACATACGGAGGTGGTGCTATTAGGTTTAGTTCCGCTGGTACTGTAACAAATTGTAATTTTACTAACAACTCTGCTAGTTATGGTGGGGCTATCAGATTCAATGGTGAAGGTACTGTAACAAATTGTAATTTTACAAATAACACTGCAGGTGATTGGGGTGGTGCAGTTTACTTCTCTTGGGAGACCTCTGGTGAAGTGATAAATTGTAATTTCACTAACAACAGTGCACCCTTGGGTGGTGCTATTTATTTCCAAACAGACTCTAATGGTAATGTAACAAATTGTAATTTCATTAACAACAATGCAACACGTAATGGTGGTGCTATCATAATGTCTTTAGGTACTGTAACAAATTGTAATTTTACTGGCAATAATGCTACTACTAGTTCTGCAATTTACTTCTACAAATGGGATTCTTCAGATACTTTAACTGTTTCCGATTCTACTTTCTTAAACAATAGGGCAAATGCAGAAGCTTTAGATGTAGTTAAAAATGATAATAATATTACAATTACTTTCACAGGTCATAATAACCTTTTAAATGCAATTTATTCTAGAGAAGATGCTGAAGTTGCTTTTACCAATGTGAAATATTGGGGAGCAACTGGAATTACAACAGTCAGTGCTAGATTGTCCGGATCCAATAAGGCAGCCGGTCAAAACATCACTGTTGGCGTAGTTGTCAATGGCGAAATTGTTTTAAATAATGTTAAAGTCACAGATGAAAATGGTATGATTGTTTTGGATATAACTGCTGGTGAAAACTATTACATCGGCGTTCGCCATGACACTGATTCATACTACACTGAAGCTGAAAAAACAATCTCAAACAACACTAAATTCAATGTGAATGTCACATCTCAAACAACCAATAACAAGACTGTCAACATCACTGCAAAATCCAATATCTACAGTGAAATTATGCCAGGTAAATTATCTAATTTACTATTAAATTCAATGACTTTTTTGATTTGAAAATCATCATAAACATCAGGTACAAAGTTTATTAACCTATCCCAATTTTCATGATTTATTATGGGAAACTTGGTTAAATAATAATAAAAATTTGATATATCTTCTAAAGTCCCTGAATCATACAATTCTTTTGTAGTAACATTCAAATATGATTTTTTAAAGTTTTTTATATTGGTAAGATTCAATTCAATTTCAGATTTTAGAATAATTGATGCTCCTTTCTTTTTCTTATAAATTTTATATTCTTCTGTGAAATACGTCAAAGCCCATGCTGAAAAAGCACCTACTAATGCTGCAATAATTGTGGAATCTATTGAAAACATAACAATCAAGATTCTTTTTGAGGTTTCTAATTTAAAACTCTTTTGTAACAATCAATATTATTAAGTATCAAATTATTTTATTTAAAATACAACACTAATATACTAAAAAAATAGCAAATAAAATCCTAAAATAAATAAAAATATAATTGAAAAATCATAATAAAGTTTCCACTTCATTAATGAATTTTTCAGCCTGTAAAATAAGTTCTTCAGCATCTTCTTCTGTAAAAGTTTTTGAATAACCGTAACTGGAATCGTTTCTATTTTCATGGGCATCATAAAGGTATCCATAGGTTTTCTTGCTAAGCAATCCTGTTTTGACGTATTCCTTGGTAAGTTGTCTTAAGGTTCCCTCATGGGTTTTTGGGGAAATGCTCTTTTTAAGAAGTAATGCCAGAGCAGAGGAATACATTGCATAATAGGACATGGTGACTGAGTCCCTATATTGTCCGCCTTCATATAACATTTTACTTGAGATTAACTGACTTTTTAACATTGATTGCATCTTTTGGATTATCCAATTACTACACCTTCTTTAAGTACGTTAGTTAAGAATGGATAATCTTCTACTTTTTGGAATTCGTCTTCTGTCATTAATCTTGGGGATATAACTTCATCTTTTTCTAAAATTATATCCATAGCGATTTTGTGGATTTCCGGTTTGATTTTATCTGCAATTGGAGATACGATTAAGATATCGATGTCTGACTCTTCATTGTCGTCTCCACGAGCTACAGAACCGAATAACATTATTAATTTAATGTCATCTGATTTGATGGTTTCTGCAAACTCCTTGGCTATTTTAATTCTATCATGCACATAAATCACCCAGTACAATAAGTAATATATTATATTAAATTTATTTATAATAAATATATTGTTGCGACAATCCAAAAATACTGAGATTATCCAAAATCATTCAATGGAATGATTACACAACTAATTATTTGTTTTAAGAAGTATTTAAGTCTTTATATATTAAACAAAGTAAATATTACCCCCTATTTATAAAATTATATAGTTACAGCAATATTTACCTGCCAATATTATAATGGCTTTGAGATAACCTTCACCCTTCCGTTTACAATTTTATAATCGTATCTTCGATAGAGTGAGATGTTGCTCATTGCCTTGATGTATTCAAACTTCAGAAAGTCCGGATTGTCCTTATAATATGCCTGTCTTGTCTTGTTCTTGCCACGGCCATGAAGCAAATCAACGCTGTCCATACCCAAGAGATTGTCATCAAAAGACCCCTGAGTCAGATACATTGAGTTGAACTTCCTTAACATATGTGGTCGCAGCCGTGCATATCCTCCAACCTCACCGAAGCCGAGATAATCATTCAGCTTTTTAAACTTATGATTTACATGGTTTAAGTTATATTTCAAAAGCGGAGCGTCCAGGTCAAAGTCCTCATGCTTCAGTTTAATCTTGGCAATCCTCTGGACGCATTCGGGATTGAGGAAGGTGTAGTATGGCTTGTCTGTCTTTTGCCTGACTAGCTTGCAGGTGCATACCACGTTGTTGTTTCTAGCCAAGTACTTTAAAGCGTCATGGAAATTGTCCTTTTTGTGATAGGATTTTGTTCCTTCAAATAGTGTTCTGTTTGTCATGGATTTGGCCTCGCATCTGCTTGCGCCTGATGATATGATAACCAAAATCCACATCTTCAAGTCATCGTCTGCAAACTGCATTGCAAGTCTAAGTTCATCCTTGGTCGGTAAATCGGCAAAGCTTATCAAATCATTTTTATTAACATACTTTTTGTTGAGTGGCAGTATGAATGGTATTGTTACCCTGTTGTAGTGATAGAATGTCTTGATTTTTGATATTGAGTTTGTTATTGTGTTTCCTATATTGTTTTTGATGAGATAATCCCTGAATGAGATTATTCTGTCGTATATTGTTAATCGGTTTTCCGGAGTGTGGTTTTCCAGTTCGGTTATTGCTTCAGCCAACAGGTCGCATAGACTCATGTTGTGGAAATTTCTGTACTTGTTAAATACTGAATTGTATGACTTAACAGAAGCAATGCTATGGCCTGATTTTAGGTGAAAATCATCTATCAAATCCTGGTCTGTAGTGTAATGCATTTCTATAACCTCTTTTTTATTTTTTGATTGATTAAACATGCACCAAAAAATAAAATGCATTTCGTAATTCTATAGTTATCAACAAAATATATATAATTTATGTTACTGAAAGGGAACTATGATGAAAAATAAGTGGTTGAATGCTTGAATAAATAATGAGTAATATTGACAGCAATCAGAAATTTGCCATTTTAATTAATTGGATTTTCAATTAAATTGGTTTTGAGTATAAAAATAACATCTTTGAAATGTGTAATCTACATGAAAAAAAGAAAAAATTTGAGGAATGTTGAATTCCCCATTTTATTTTTTAAATTTTATAGTTTTTTTGACATTATCCTTGCCGTAGATGACCTGGTAGGTGTATTTTTTGTTTGTTTTGAGTTTTTTATAGACACTGTTTTTGATAGTGAAAGTTGCAACACCTTTCTTGTTGGTTTTAGCCTTGAAAGTCTTTTTATTGAATTTTAAAGTTATTTTTTTGTTTTTAAGGTATTTTTTGTTTACCATTTTGAGTGTTACTTTTATTTTTACTGCCTTTGCTGACTTTTTGGCATTTATATTTTTCGCTGTTATGATGCTTTTAACAGTGACTTTTTTGGTAATTGTAACATTACCATAGGTTGCTTTAACAGCATATGTTTTTGGAGGCAAAGTGATTTTAACTGAAGCATAACCATCTTTATTAGTCTTTGAAATTACTTTTTTGCCGTTGATGGTGAATGATATTGTTTTTCCTGAAAGAGGAATGTCATTTTTAGTTAAGCGAACTTTATAATGGTCCCCACTGGTGTAAAGCATATTGACATTAGCGCAGGCTAATCTTGTTTTAACAGTAAAATCAACAACCTTAGATGTGCCAACAAATCTTGCATCACCAACATAGGTGACGTTAATTCCATAATCACCATCATCCAAATCCAGAATGGATTTGGTGAAAATATTTTCATATCTAACACCCTTAACGGTAAATGAAACATCCCCTGTAGTCTGGTTGTCTATTGAAATCACCAATGTATTATTGATTATGCCCGCAGCTAAATTGGGATCTTTTAAACTGCAATGACCTAAAGCGTAGATTTTATCATCTGCAGAGACATATATTGTTCCATTCTTATCCATAACCGGATTTCCACTGATTTTTGAGTCCAGCTGAGACTTCCATAAAACATTTCCCTCAGAGTCAACGCTGTAAAATATATCATCAACTGCAAAGTACAAAACACCATCATTTCCAACCAAAATGCCGGAAGTAATCTCCAAATTGCTTACTAAAGACTCTTTACCTGTAGTCAAATCATACCTATACAAATTGCCCTTTGAATTTAATGCATAAAGTCCACTATCAGAGTCGATGACCAATTTGTCTTTTATTCCACCAGTTACCTTGCTTTTCCACAATTGTGAACCGTAAACTGAATATGCAACAATGGAATCACCTAAAACTGCATAAACAACATTACCTTCACCAATAATAGGTTTTATTGGCGCATAATCACCAGATTTGATGAATTTTGTTTGTAATGTTTTAGCATCAATCACCCTTAATCTGTTTTCAGATAAAACAACAATGATTTCATCATTGGCCACAGGAGAAGTTAACGGTGAATTTTTACCCAAATCAACAATGGTTGGATTTCCACCGAATTCCCACAACTTAAACGGAACGATGACAAGCTTATATGAGCCTGATGTGACCTGATATTCACTTGAAATGTAGATGTTTGCATTAGCATCCATAACAGGTGCAAAGTTACTTGATCCCTGATAAATATTAGAAGAACCATACCTCTCACCCGTAGTCTGATTGATAAAGTATAAAGTATCACCGGTTTTTGGTGAAATTACAATATCCCTACCAATGACAATTCCAGAATAATTTCCTAAAACATCACTATTGTTGAAAATCCATCTCAAATTACCATTTAAGTCAAATGAATAAATGCCATCGGAAGTTGAAATGTAGAGATTGCCCTCGCTATCGATTAAGATATCGCCACCGATTTGAAGTGTGAACAATACCTCACCATTTGCTGATGTGTCGTATGGTGATTTAGCATTGTTCTGTGAGTTGAACCCAACATTTGACCATTGAGGAGAAGGATATTCCAGAACACTGAATGAAGTTGAATTCATGACTGTGTTGTAGTTGTTTCCATCATAAACTGCAGTTATATCATAATCGCCGATTTCCAAATCTGAAATGACATACTCAATATCACCTGACAGGGGAATGTTTATAATATCATTGCCTATGGTGAATGTACCTGAAGTCTTCGGTGGAACCTTAATTTTTATTATAACATCCTGACCAATCTTAATATCACTTGAAGACATTTTGAATGTCAAATTGGACTTAGCAATAGTGAAATTACCTGTTTTTGTTAAATTAAAGTAGGTATCATCACCAGTGAAGAAAACTGTAACGTTTTTAAGTCCCGCTTCCAGATTAGAGAGGAATATTTCTGATTGACCATTTACTACATCTGATGTGTTGGAAACACCATCAACAGTAACTGTAACGTTTCCTGTTGCATTATCATTTAACTTAACAGTGACAATTGCGGTTTCACCGTAAAATATGTCATCTATGATTATTTCCATTTCGGAAACGAGATTGTCAACTTCAATAAATTTAGAATCACTGCTTGTTAAATAAGTATCATCACCATTATAAATGGCGGTGATTTTATAATCCCCTCGAGTGACGTTTTTCATTGTATAAAACGCTTTTGCATCACTTAATTTTAAGGTTTGAACGTTATTGTTGATTTTTAAAGTGACATTGCCTGTTGCATCACTTAAACATGAAACAGTAATTAAAACATCACATCCAACCTCAATTTCGCTGAGATTTAAAGTGGTCTTTGAAGGATATTTGGAGATTAATACTTCACAAGACATGTTCTGAGGTAGATACTTATCATCACCAGAGTAAAGTGTTTTAATAATGTAACTGCCTGCTTTTAGTCCTGTGAAATTAAATGAAAGGATATCTGAAGCATTTTTACTTTGACTGACGTTAGAAACACTGACAGTTAATGTTCCTTTAGCATCACCTGGAAGCTTAACTTCAAGGATTAAATCATCCCCAACCATAATATCACTGCTTTTAGCTGAAAGATTAGGGCTTGATTTTAAAAACTTGAAATCAATATTATAGTAAACATCATTATAACTAATGGTTACCTGTCCGTCTTCAAGTGCAGTTAATGTAAAAGTCAATCTGGAATTTGAATTTTTAACCATATTGCCGTTTAAGGCACTGAGTTTAAAATTAATTTCCGGAACGTTGGTGTATTTTTGTGAGTCATTTAAATAAAACGCCAAATTAATTAAAGTAGCTTGGTTGACCTCTAAAGCATTAACATTAGCGGTTGCATTTAAAACCAGCCAGTTGTTAATGTTACTGAATGGTTTAGATAGATTGTCCAAAGTATTTCCCCACCAATTATAATCCAAAGTATAGTTGGAATTAGTGTTGACTATATCTGTATTGTTTAAGATTATAGAATCTTTAATCGAAGTGTAACCATTATTGTTTATGACCAAAGCATTATTGTTAGTTATAATTGACTTTGATATTTGAGCATACTTTGCATCAATTAAATAAGTTGCTATGTTGTTGCTTAAAACACAATTTTCAATGATTAACCAACCAGTGTTTTGCTTGATGAAATCTGAGTTCAAATTAGAGATTTGAATGTTTTTAAGAGTAAAATTACTGTTTAAAACAAATGAAGTTTTATCTGTTAAAGTCGCATTGTTTTCACCCTTAATTTGGATGTTGTAATTAATTTGAAGGTTATCCTCACTGTAACTTCCGTCCAAAAGAATAATGTTTTTGCAATCTTTAGCCAGCTCCAGAGCTTTTTTAATTGTGCTGACTGGTGTTGATCTAGATTTGCCGTCGTTAATGTCACTGCCGTTTTTAGAGACAAAGACATATTCACGAGTGCTTATTAAAGTCACATTGTTAGTTTTTCTGTTTGAGATTGTTGGAATAACATAAACATCACAAATATCCAAATCACCAAAATAAATTGTGAAAACTGTTGAATTAACCGTTTTGACATACTTATTGTTAATATAGACATCATAAAGTGTCCTGTCTAAAATATCTTTTTCATAATAATTTGGGTGAGATAAACTAGCGCTAACTTGTAAAGTAGCCTGTTCTTTGCCAACATTTAGAGGAGTTAATGTTAAATTAGAAAATTCAATGGAATTTCCAATATAGTTATTTCCTGATACAATGCACTCTGTTCCAATTACTTTAACATTTAAAACATCCCCTGCACGAGTATGATTGATAAATGTATTATTTATAATATAAATGTCTGGAGATCCGTAACTACCAGCCTCCCAAGCGCAAATTGCTGTAGCAATAGATGCTGAATTAGCAATGAATACTGAATTTCTAACTTCAATTGAACCTTTATCCATAAATGAAATTGCACCACCACGACCAGTACCTTCAGTAGATAACTCATCTAAAGCCCAACAATTATTATTATTGTCTTTAAATAAGCAATTATCAACATACAATCTAGGAATTCCACTATATTGGCAAGCTCCAATAGCACCACCACCATTATTAGTAGTACAATTATTGCCCTCAAAGGTAGTATTGTAAATATTTACAATATTATAAACATATAACGCTCCACCATTCCATCCGGCAACATTGTCTGTGAAATTACAGTTATGTATATTAGTAACACCCGCACCATAAGTGGTTATTCCACCAGCCCAAGCAGCAGACCTATTTTTAAAAAACTTAGTATTATAAATAGCAACATTACCCCAATTCATAATACAAGTAGTATGCTCATAAGCAAAATTATTCTCAAAATAACCATTTTCAATAACCATATTTTGCCCTTCAGAAATAGTAATTACACCCTTTGGAACAGTACAATTAATAAAAGAACAATTTTCCAAAATTGCTTTGCCTCTTTTAAGCAAAATAACCGCACCATTTCCAAGAATTGTATTAATATAATCAAAATGACAGTTTTTAATTTTATAATTTCCAGCCCCACCCAGTTGTATAAATTTAGAATCAGGAGAATATTGAAGATAAATCCATTTAAATGTAATATTCTCTAAAGTTAAACTCTTATGATTATAATCTGGAACAATAATTGGAGTATAAGTGACAAATTCACCTCCTTCAACAATATAACGATAACCATCTGATGGAATATAACATCTATGAAAAGCAGAATCCCCAAAATAAGACCCATTAGATCCTATAATTTTTACATTATTATTGATTTTTATTTGACAATTAGAATCCGTAGGACTTGTAGGATAAAAATTAGTATTCTCTTTTAATCTTAAGATATAATCCTTATCTGTTAAAGAGCAATAATACTGTAATTCATTCCAATCATTAACAACAATCTCATCAGATTCCTCATTTTGTAATTCTTCTTGATAAATGGGCTTTTCAAGAATATTATCATCTGAATTAATTGATTGATTTTCTTGTGTTAAAGTCACATTAACATTATCTGCATCTTCTGCAGAAACACAACTACAAAGAAAAATTAATGTGAATAATAACAATGAAATAAAGACCTTTTTATTAAATTTCATGAAAAATCATATCCTCAAAAAAAAAAATAAAAATGGGAAAAAATTTCCCTATTTTTTAACATTTATAGTTTTCTTAACAGTATTTTTCAAATAGGTAACTTGATAAGTATATTTTTTTCCAGCTTTGAGTTTCTTTAAAACACTTTTCTTAATTGTAAAAGTCACAACACCTTTTTTATTGGTTTTAGAATTATATGTTTTACCATTAAATTTCAAAGTTACTTTTTTATTGGACAAGTATTTCTTATTCACTTTACTTAAGGTAACCTTGATTTTTAAGGATTTTGCAGACTTTTTAACATTTAAGTTTTTAGCCAAAACAATACTTTTTACAGTTACTGTGTTAGATACTTTAACTTTACCATATTGGGCATAAACAGTGTATGTTTTAGGAGGTAGTGTTATTTTAACTGATGCATAACCATTAGTATTAGTTTTTGCAGTAGTTTTCTTACCATTGATGGTGAATGATATTGTTTTACCTGAAAGAGGAACACCATTTTGAGTTAAACGAACCTTATAATAACTACCACTAGTATATGCCATTACAAGGTTAGACCCTGTTAATTTGGTTTTAACACTAAATTTAACAATTTTAGATGAATTAACAAATCTTGCATCACCATTATAAGTAACATTGACTTGCCAATCACCATCGCTTAAACTTAAAATGGATTTGGAAAACACATTGACATAATCAACACCATCAAAGGTAAATGAAACATCCCCAGTAGTCTGGTTATCTATAGAAATCGAAAGCATATTATTTTCAACTAGAACAATTAAGTTAGGATCTTTTAAACTACCATGAGTTAAAGCATAAACTTTGTTATCATCTAAAGTCACATAAACTGTTCCATTTGCATCCATTATAGGATTACCTATAATTTTAGAATTTAAAACAGATTTCCATAAAATATTGCCATGAGAGTTTATGCAATAAAATGTTTCATTAACTGCAAAGTATAAATCGCCATTATTTCCAATCAAAACACCAGAAGTAATCTCCAAATTAGAAATTAGACCTTCTTTGCCAGTTGCTGAATCATATTTAAATAAATTACCTTTTGAATTTATTGAGTATAATCCATTTTCTGAGTCTAAAACTAATTGACCTTTAACACCACCAGTTACTTTAGTTTTCCACAACTGAGAACCCGTAGAGGAATAAGCAACAATTGAATCGCCTAAAACTACATAAATTACATTACCTTCGCCAATAATAGGTTTAACAGATGCATAATTACCTGATTTTATAAATTTGGTTTGTAATGATTTGGCATCAAGAACCCTAAGTCTGCCTTCAGATAAAACAACTATAATATCTTCATTTACAGTTGGGGAAGTTAATGGTTTTACATTGCCCAAATCAATTAATGAAATTTCTCCACCATATTCCCATGACTTATAAGGCACTTTAACAAGTTTATAACCATTAGAATCATATTGATATTCACTTGCAATGTATAGATTTGCATTTGAATCTATAATTGGTGCAAATAAACTAGATGCTTGATATAAGTTAGATGAACCATATTTATAGCCGTCAGTTTGGTTAATAAAGTATAATGTATCTCCAGCACTTGGTGAGATTATCACATCACGGCCAATTGATAGGCCTGAGAAATTGCCTGCAAGTGATTCAGATGAATAATTCCATCTTAAATTACCTTGACTGTCAAAGGAATAAATTACAGATTTAGTTGCAACATAAATATTTCCGATACTATCAATTACAAGATTGCCAATAATATCATCAGCAATTGTAATACTGAAAGCAACTTCCCCATTAACATTGCTTTCATATGGAGATTGACCTGTATTTTGACTGTTTGATCCTATGTTAGCCCATTGAGGTGATTCGTATTCTAAAACAGTAAATGAAGTGGAATTTTGAATCGTATAATAATTATTTCCATTATAAACTGCAGTAATCTCATATTCACCCAGTTCCAAATCAGATATTACATAATCAATAATACCTGACATTGGAATGTTGATTACATCAGCACCAATTGTAAAATTACCTGTTGTTTTTGCTGGAACTTTAATATGGACATGTGCCTCCTGACCTATCTTAATATCATTAGATGAGATTTCAAATGTTAATTCGGCTTTGCCTATAGTGAAATTAAAAGACATAGTTTTATTAAAGTAAGTATCATCACCCGTATAAAAAATTGTGACATCTTTCATACCTGCTTCCAGATTACCGAGTTTAATATTTGCCTTTCCATTTTCAACATCACTTGTATTAGTAACTCCATCAACAGCCACAGTTACAAAACCTATTGCATCATCATTTAAGGTAACTTGAATTAAAGCAACATCACCATAAACAATATCATCAATAACAACAGACATTGTAGCATTTAGATTGTCAACTTCAATAAACTTAGAATCACTACTTGCTAAATACTTATCATCACCATTATATGTAGCAGAAATTTTATAATCTCCTCTTTTAATGTTTTTAATAGTGTAATTGGCTTTTGAGTTGTTTAATATTAAAGTTTCAGCAACATTGTTGATATTAAGTGTAACATTACCTGTTGCATCACTTGGTGGAGTAATTGTTAAAATCACATCTTCACCAACATTGACAGCACCAATATCCAAACTTGTAGTCGATTCATATTTAGAAACACTAACCAGATTACTGATTTCTTTTGATAAGTATTTATTATCTCCTGAATAGAGTGATTTAATAATGTAATTATTAGCTTTTAGGTTTTTGAAAGTGAAAACCAAATTGCTAGAATTGATTTGATTAGTTTGACTATAATCATCAATTTTAACAGTTATATTTCCAGTAATATCTTTCGGTAGGTTAATTTTAACTATTAAATCATCACCCAACATTATATCTTCTGTAGTTATTTTAATATTTGGATTTGTTTTTACAAATTCAAAATTAACAGTTGTATTGATGTTCATATAACTAGCAGTTAATTTTCCATTACCTAAAGCAGTTAATGTGTATTCTATTTTTGAGTTTGAAGAAGTTTGATTTGGTGATGTACCATTAATCGGATGAATTTCTAAATTGATATCTCTTAAATTATTATATTTTGAAACCGTATTGTTTTCAATTAAATAAAATCCGAAATTAATATTTGTAACTTGATTAACCTCTAACTTGTCAACATTACTTGTTGCATTTAAAACCAACCAATTATTGATTTTTTCAAATGGATCATCTTGGAAATTTTCTAAAGTATTGCCCCACCAATTATAATCAAAATTATAATTAGCACCACTATTTATTAAATTTGTGTTATTTAACAATATTGAGTTAGTAATTGTTGTAAATCCACTATTATCAATAATTAACCCATCATTATTTGCAAAAATACAATTGTTAATAATTAGATTACCGGATTCTTGTTTAATGAATTGACTTGAACTTAAATTATTTATATTTATATTTTTTAATGTGAAATTAACATTTTTAACATTAAATGACATATCACCAGTTAATGTTGCATTGCCCTCACCTTTTAAAGTCAAATCATAGTCAATTTCAAGATTTTCACTGTAATCGCCATCCAAAATAATTATATTTTGACAGCTTTGAGCTAATTCAAGAGCCTTTTTAATAGTTTTTACTGGAGTATCTCTTGTATTGCCTCCATTATTATCACTACCTAATTTAGATACGAAAATATATTCACGAGTACTTACAAGAGTTACTTCATTAGATTTTCTATTAGAAATCGTTGGAATAACATAAACATCACAAATATCTAAATCACCAAAATCTAAAGTAAAAATAGTGGAATTGACTGTTTTAACATACTTATCACTAACATAAACATCATATAACGTTTTATCCAATATATCCGAATCATAATATGATGGATTTTTTAGACTTGCAGTAATTTGTAAAGTAGATTGCTCCTTACCTTCATTTAGTTTAGTTAATGTTAAATAAGAAAACTCAATAGAATTACCAATATAATAATTGCCTGAAATATTACATACTGTTCCATCCACTTTTATATTTAAAACATCCCCTGCCCTGGTATGATTAATAAAATTATTATTAACAATAATTACATCTGGAGACCCATAACTTTCTTGTACAAGAGCACATATTGCAGTACCAATTGATGCAGCGTTAGAAATAAAAGTAGTATTTCTAACTTCAAGTGAACCTGCATCCATCAGTGAAATTGCACCACCACGACCAGTACCAGTAGTAGATAACTCATCTAAACTCCAACAAAGATTTTCATTATTTTCAAATAATGAATTTTCAATATAAATATGCGGTTCAGTTACATGCTTACATGCGCCAATTGCACCACCACCATTATTAGTAGTACAATTATTACCTACAAATATAGTATTATAAATTTTTAAATCACTATATGTATATAACGCACCGCCATTCCATCCAGCAACATTATCCGTAAAGTTAGAATCATAAATTGTTGCACTAGCACCATAATGTGTGTGTATTGCACCCGCCCACACGCCTGCACGATTTTTATAAAAT
This sequence comes from Methanobrevibacter thaueri, assembly GCF_003111625.1. Taxonomy (NCBI): domain Archaea; kingdom Methanobacteriati; phylum Methanobacteriota; class Methanobacteria; order Methanobacteriales; family Methanobacteriaceae; genus Methanobrevibacter; species Methanobrevibacter thaueri. The sequence continues at coordinate 18,165 of NZ_MZGS01000010.1, forward strand.
GTTGTGTTATAAACAGTTAAAATTGCACAGTTATTAATACATCCAGGTTCAGTCCTAGCAAAATTATTTTCAAAATAACAATCTTTAACAATCATACGTGCATTAGTAAAAGAAGAAGGATGATATAAACTAACACAACCAAAATCAGTAGTACAATTAATAAAAGAACAATTTTCTAAAAGTGCATCACCCTTTTTAAGATAAACAATACAAGAATGACCTTGCATTGTATTAATACTTTCAAATACACAATTTTTTATCAAATATTTTCCATTACCTCCCATCTGGATAAAAACACCATCAGGACTATATTCAATATAATCCCATTTAAAAGTAATATTTTCCAAAGTTAAATCCATACGATTATTATCAGGGACAATAATTGGAGCATATTTAATTGAATATCCTCCCTCAACAACATAACGTCCATTTTTAATATAACAATCATGTTGAGAAGAATCCCCAATATATGATCCATTAGCCCCAATAATTTTTACATTATTATTAATTACAATTTGATAATTTTTATCATAATAATTTGTAGGATAAAAATTTGTATTTTCTTTTAATTTCAAAGTATAATCTTTATCTGTTAAAGAACAGTAATACTGAAGTTCATCCCAATTATTTACCGTGATAATCTCTGATTCATCATCATTTAATAATTCATTAGAATATTGAGAATTTAAAATTGAATTTTCTTCTGAAATATTATTTTTATAAGTATCACTAACAGAATCATCCATTTTCAATGGTTGATTATCTTGATTTAATGTGACATTTGTGTCATCTGTTGCTGATACAGTACTAATCCCTAAAATTAATACTATCAACAACAAGAAAAAAACTGATTTTTTATAAATCATAGCACATCACCATTTTTAATTTTAAAAAATATATAAACTAAAGATATAATTTAACCATTATTTTTGGACTGTAATTTTTTTGTTTACAACATCTTTTCCGTGAGTAACTTTGTATGAGTATTTTTTACCAACTTTGAGTTTTTTAAGAACATTTTTATTAATAGAAAATGTTGCAACACCTTTAGAGTTAGTTTTTGCTTTATAGGTTTTGCCTTTGAATTTTAATGTTAATGTTTTGCCTTTTAAGTATTTTTTATTTACTTTTTTCAAAGTTACTTTTATTGTGAGTTTTTTAGCTGATTTTTTCACTTTCATATTTTTAGCAACTAAAATACTTTTAACAGTTACTTTATTAGTTACTTTAACTCCTAAATAAGTTGCAGTTACTGTGTATGCTTTGGATTTAGGAGGTAATGTTATTTTTACTGATGCATAACCATTTTTATCAGTTGTTGCAGTAGTTTTTTTACCATTAATTGTAAATGAAACTTTTTTACCTGTAACTGCTTTTCCATCTAATGTTACACGTACAGTGTACTTAGCACCACTAGTGTACAACATTGAGAAGTTTTTAGCTGTTAAAACTGGTTTTGGAATAGAAACAGATGCATTAACAGATATTGGATTATATTTACTGTCTCCAGAATATGTTACAATTGCATTATAGTTTCCAGGATTTAATTCCGGAATATTCACAATTGCACTACCATTAACTAACTCTTGAGTATAATTTTTTCCATTAATACTAACAGTTAAATTACCAGTAGCATCACTCGGCAAAACAATATTAAAACTAGAAGCAGTAGTTCCTTTAGTAATATAAACATTTAAAGTTTGATTATTTACTTCAAGATTGACTTTTTCTGCTGTTACAATATTTAAACAAGTTTTTTGAACATATTTATTATCACCAGAATAAATTACAGTTATAAAATTATCACCAAAAACAAATCCATCGATATCCATTTCATTAGTTTGTGAAGCTTTCTTAGTAAAATTATTCCCATTCATTTGAATTGTTATATTACCCATAGCATCATATGGTAATTCAATAAGAATCGTTTTAACATCCCCAACTTTTACCTCAGCAGGAATTATAGAATCAAAAATATAATCACTAACTTTATATACTGATAATGTAGTAGATTGAAAACCATAAATATGATTAACTTTATCCATTAAAACTATATCACATGTATAATTTCCTTCAAGTAGAGTATCTTCAATTTTATATATAACTACATCCTCATTATCAACGACCATATTATAAGTTTTATTATTAACTATGACTGTCACTATTGCATTTACTGGTTGGAGAAAAGTAACTGTAATGTTTTGGTCATCACCATAATAAATACTTTGAGCGGATGCTTTAATATCTACCGTAGTGAAGATTAAATCTATTGTTTCATAATCTAATGTAGCAGTAACTTTATTATTTGGAGAATTACTTGAATAAATTGCTTTGAAAGTACCATTTTCTAAAATAACCTCAGATATAATATCTCCGGTAGTTGATGATAAAGCAACAGCCATTGGTCTGAGACTATTTCCAACTGTTTCATTAGTGCCATTCCAACAAAGTTTGCCAATTATTTCATATTGATTATTGCCTAAATACTGTTCAGAAACAGAAAAAATTGCATATTTTAAGATTGTTATATCAGTATACCCCATCCATTTCCCTGTTTTATGATTAAGTGTTAAAAGACTTTTTAAATAGTCCGGGATATCATTTTCACCAAACCAAGCTCCATTAACAGATACATTTTTATCATCCTGAATGTAAGCTGCAACCTTATCAACTTTATTGTTTATGAAAATACAATTTTCAAAATATACAAACTTATTACCATTAACAAACTCAGACTCAAATAATATAGAGTTTCCATGACCATATCCATCAATTACACAATTAATAAATTTTAAACAAACTTTATCTCCACCATATAATACAGAATGTGAACTTCCCATAAACGAACAATTTTTAAATTCGATTAAATTAACCTTATTATTGCAATAAACCGGATAGAATTTTCTTGCACCATTAGCATAATTAACTTCTGATTGATCAAAAATAATGTTATTTAAAGTCCAATTTGCTAATGGATATAAAGAAGATAAAGCCTGTATCCTAAAGCCATCAGCAGATCCATTTTTAATTATAACCTTTCCTAATCCATTAATAATTAAATTACTTGATTTGAAATTTAATTGAGAATCAACATAATAAGTTCCATTGAATATGTTCATAGTTACATTATCTCCTTCAACTACATTATCACATGCTAATTTTAATGAAGAAAAAGGATTTTCATAAGATCCATCACCTCCATCATCAGAGGTATTTTGACCAACATATATCACAGTATAACCAATATTTTCAGAATCGATAGTGTCATTACGATTTTCAGAAATAATATTCTCATCAAAATAAGTTAATTCATTATCTAAACATTCTTCATTATTATCAACTACAATTTCTTGATTTTGATTTAATGTAACATTTATGTCATCTGTTGCTGATACAGTACTAATCCCTAAAATTAATACTATCAACAACAAGAAAAAAATTAATTTTCTATAACCCATAATCCACACCACATAATAGTAAATATAAAAAAAAGAAAAAATAATAAGGAATTATTATAATTCCCTATTTTTTAACTGTAATTTTTTTGTTTACAACATCTTTTCCGTGAGTAACTTTGTATGAGTATTTTTTACCAACTTTGAGTTTTTTAAGAACATTTTTATTAATAGAAAATGTTGCAACACCTTTAGAGTTAGTTTTTGCTTTATAGGTTTTGCCTTTGAATTTTAATGTTAATGTTTTGCCTTTTAAGTATTTTTTATTTACTTTTTTCAAAGTTACTTTTATTGTGAGTTTTTTAGCTGATTTTTTCACTTTCATATTTTTAGCAACTAAAATACTTTTAACAGTTACTTTATTAGTTACTTTAACTCCTAAATAAGTTGCAGTTACTGTGTATGCTTTGGATTTAGGAGGTAATGTTATTTTTACTGATGCATAACCATTTTTATCAGTTGTTGCAGTAGTTTTTTTACCATTAATTGTAAATGAAACTTTTTTACCTGTAACTGCTTTTCCATCTAATGTTACACGTACAGTGTACTTAGCACCACTAGTGTACAACATTGAGAAGTTTTTAGCTGTTAAAACTGGTTTTGGAATAGAAACAGATGCATTAACAGATATTGGATTATATTTACTGTCTCCAGAATATGTTACAATTGCATTATAGTTTCCAGGATTTAATTCCGGAATATTCACAATTGCACTACCATTAACTAACTCTTGAGTATAATTTTTTCCATTAATACTAACAGTTAAATTACCAGTAGCATCACTCGGCAAAACAATATTAAAACTAGAAGCAGTAGTTCCTTTAG
>NZ_MZGS01000011.1 GCF_003111625.1 Methanobrevibacter thaueri
ATCAAAAACAGCAGAATGGCCATTTGGAAATATAAAACAAAATCTAAAAGTAACAGAATTCAACACAACAGGATTAAAAAGAACACAAACAGAAGCAAAATTACTCGCAATATCACACAATTTAAAAAGAATATACAACGAAACAATACAAAACGAACTCATACACCAAGAAAACAAACAAAATACCTAAAAATAATAAAAATTCAAACTAAAAATTTTTAAAAAAAATAATTAATTTTGAGTCGCCCTCTTTTTTTATTCAGTATCACATTGCCTTGTTCAAGTTGCTCTACATGAAATCTTGCCTTCATTAAACACTGGAGTAATCGTACATAATCCACACGCCACCAGGGGAAAACACGCACATCAAGATTAAGTCTTGATGCATTTTCTTTTTTTTTTAAACTCATTTCATCTGCATCAATGGACAATCATATTAAATATTAATAATAAATCGTATGATGTAAGAGCATTTGTGAGGATAAATGTTTCATCACGAGAGGTTTCCTCTTGAAATCAGCGTTGGGAATTTCAGGCATTAAAAGTTAAGATTATTAATATTATTTTACATATATTATATTGTCGTATCATTTTTTGACCAATGCCTACGGTCCTTCTATGAGGGAAGTTGATACTGTCGATGATTAGGAGAAACCCAGCATTGGATAGGCTGCCCGTTTCGAGGGTTACTCGAGGAGCGAAGGGTATTCTAGCGATGATTCAAGAGAGTTAGTATACGGGCAACAAGATTTTTAAATGATTTATGGTCTTTATAAGATCTATTAAACTTTAATATTTATTTCAGCACATGATAACTTGGCATCAGTTATTAAATAGGTTAATCAATAATTATTCTTTCTTATTTTCATAAAAACAGTTTTTTAAGTAATTATTTTTTAAGGCTGTTTTGGCTGTTTTTAGGCGGGTGCTTATATTTTGTATAGTATTGTTGGTATAATACTAAGCATCAACATTTCTTAATACATTGAAAAAATAAGATTAATAGTTGGAGGTGTGAATTTTAAAATGTTTTGCAAATGGTTTTATCATGGGTATTGTGTGATATTTGGCTGTCCGTGCGACATGACGGGAATGTGCGGAATCAAGGAATGAACCAAAAGATGTCATTTAATGGGTATATGATTCCGTCACCTAAATATTTATTAATGTATTTCTACTAAAATATTATTTAGTAAAGTGTGGATAATAATTTTTAAATAATTATTTAATAGAATGCTTTACAATTCAAACTCCTTTTTTCTATATTGGTAATATATACTGAAATATTATGGAGTTTGCACATTAAAAGAAAGGTGGGATGATTATTTTGAAAATGAATAGAATATTATTCATATTTTCAATAGTGATGGTCCTGATTTTTGGCATGAGTCTAATTTCTGCCTCAACAAATGATAATTTAACAATGGCTGGTGCCGAAAACGACTTAGTTATTGAAGATATCAATACTGAATCCTATTCTTCTTTAAATGTTTTAGGTGTTCAATCACAGGACGAAATTGAATCCTCACAGGACAGCTACATAATCAATCAGAGAAACTATAAAATGTACTTTGATAACGAAGGTGTTCTGAAGGATGAATACGGCAGTAAAATACTAACCTTTAACGGCGAATTCACCGATAAAGGAGTATTGACAATCAATTCAGACAATACAAAAATAACAGGTAGAAATACCTTGTTCAATAACACCGTCTTCAACATCAAAGCCAACGGCGTGATGCTTACAAATTTAAAGTTCGTCTTAAACGAAAGCTTTAAAAATAATGCTAATGCCGGAATCTATGTTACAGGAGACAACGTGACAGTATATAATATTGACATGACCTATGACACTCCCGGAGATGTTGATGCAATCGGCGTGTATTCGTATGACAATACCGGTTTTAAGTTGATAAACTCTTCTTTTAACTATATTGGACATGCATTCCATAACGGACGCAATTATCCTGTTTTATTATACTATAGTGATAATGCAAATATTTATGGCAATAGCATAAACTCTACAGTGCCATTACGTGAAATTGACCATGGCAGTTTTTATGGAGATAAGATAGCTTCATTTGCAGCAGGATATAGTCAAAACCTTCAATTCACAAGCAACAATGTTTATGCTGACATTAATTTCGGTGAATACCAAAACGGAGTCAAATACCCAACATTATCCTCTGTATATATCTATGCATGCGATAATGCAACAGTAAATAAAAACAATATTAAAGTAGAGGACTTATATACTCGAAAAAACTCTGCAAACTATCTTTATGCTTTGGATGTTCATCGTTTAAATAACATGACTGTTGTTGAAAATAATATTGACGTATTTACATATGGCGGATACGGTCGTGACGGTACAGCTTATCCCATGCAGATTACAGGCCCTGCTTTTAATTTAAAAGTAGCTTATAACTATTTGCATAGCATAAGCAACGGTCCAAATATTGGAATATACTCACAAAACTATTATGGTCCAACTCAAATCGATATCATAAGCAATTTCATCAACATTACAGGCAAAGCAGGATCCGATGTATATGAATTAGTTGCAGGCATCGAAGTTCAGGACTCCAACGACAGAATACTGAACAACACAATTATTGTCGATACAGTTGGAGGATACAAGGCAGGTGACCGTATTTACGGAATTAGCTATTCACAAGGAACCAATGGAAACCATAAGTATGATATTAAGTATAATAAGGTTAAAGTTCCCGGTCCAATTGCAATCAGTTTAAATCAGGGACTTGAATCAACTACAAGTGACACAAATGTAATGTACAATATCCTTGTAACTGGTATTGGAGAAGGTGGAGACAAAGCAGTAAGCATTGGAGGAACCGGACAGAACAATATAGTTCGCTACAATACAAATGGTGCTGATACAATACGCCACATGAGCGAACGTGACATTCCTTCATGGCTTAAAAACTATAACTCTGGAGGTAATGGAAACGGGAACGGTGTGGATTTATCATGGCTCAACACTGGAAATAATGCTGGTAATGGATTGGGCAATGGTGAAGGAAGTGGAAACAGCTTAAACGGCAAAGGACAGGGAAACGGATTGACCATTAAAAGCAATGTTAATGGAAACAATATTAACCCATCTACTTCAGATGCTGTTCGTGGTGATGCCAATTCAACAAGATACACTCATGGTGAATCTGGAATAAGCATTGCAAGCGCATCCTCTTCAGCCGGATCAGGGTCAAGTTCATCATCAAGTCCAAGTGAATCCAAAGCTTATGAAATAACAAAACAAATACAGGAACTTGACGAAATAAACTATATCCAAACAATAATAGGAATAATAATAGTTCTAATATTATTAATCATTGGATATAAAGAAAAAGAACACACTAAAGAAGAATACTAAAACCATCACTATTAAACTTTTTTTAATAATTTTTTAGTAACATATTTAAAACACAATTTACAAAAATTAATAATGATAAAGTGAATTTTAAAAAGTTACAGTTAGTTTTTAGTTAATAAATATTTATCAATAACTAACTTAATTTTAATTAATGGTTCATTTATCAAAAAATATCTGAAAAAACAGAATCTCCACGCTCATCTTGCAGTATATATTACTAATACACTGCAAAAGGAGGTGGGTATGATTAAGGATTAATGTTTTGGAAGATATTAATAGACTGTTTTGAAAAAAAAGTTCAATAGGGTCTATAAATTATTTTAAATTAACCTATAATGGGGGACAATAATTAATGAAGATACAAACTAGTTTGTTTTTAACAGTATTATTAATCTTCATATGTTGTATTGGTGCAGCATCTGCTAATGAAGATATTAGTGATGATGCACTTTCTACAAGCTCTGATTTAGAAGTAGTGGAACAAACTGATGATGTTACATTACTGTCAGATGTCTCAGAAGACACAACATTAGAAATTAATAATGATGACGAAGTACTAGAATCTTCTGGTACTGCAACTGTATATAACTGGACAGATTTAGAGAATAAAGCTGAAACAGTTGGAACTGATTATACTATTAATTTAGTTGATGGAATAACTTACACTCCAACAAGTCAAATTTTATTTAAAAATAATGCAAAAATTATTGGTACAGAAAATAGTTATATAAGTGGTTCTTATAGAGGAATACCATTTAAATGTTCAAACACTGGATTAACAATTACATTCCAAAATGTTAATTTTAAAGATATTTCATCTACAATGTTGATGCAAATGTTAACCACAAATACTATTTTAGATGGGTGTACTTTTACTAATGTAAATGCATCAAGTAGTGGGCATAATTCTGTTATATATAATAATTACGGAACAATGAATATTACTGATTGTACATTTAGTAATTGTAGAGCTGCATTTGGTGTAATAACAAATCATAATGCCGGTTCAACAACAAATATTATTTTAAATGTTAAAAATTCAAAATTCGAAAATAATTATGGAGTAACCGAACCGGGAGCTATTAATAACTGTGGAATATTAACTGTTTATAACTCTACTTTTATTGGAAATCATGCAGTTTGGTGGGCAGGTGCAATTCATACTCATTCTAATGCAAATACTTTAATTAACAAATCTACATTTAAAAGCAACACTGCTGGATGGAATGGTGGAGCATTATTTACTTATAGTGTTTTAAGAATATATGATTCTTGCTTTGAAGATAATAACTGTTCTACTAGTGCTGGTGGAGGGGCTATTGGTGCATATAATTATGGTTCACAATATAATATAATTATTGACAATTGTACTTTCAAGAAAAATAATAATGTGAATGGTAATGGTGGTGCAATTGCTACTTTAAATGGAGGTTACCTCAATGTTTATAATTCCATGTTTATAGCAAATTATGCTGCTAATGGACAAGCAATTTGTGCAGCAAATGAAAATATTGAAAATGGAACAAATGATCAACCATATTTAGCTATTGTTAATAATACTTTCATAAATCATACTGGAAGTAGCGATACTGTAGTAATAAATGGTGTTGTATCAGAATTTACAAATAATACTTTCATTAATAGTACTCAGAATACTCATTATGGTACTGGTAACACCTATAATTCAATTTATATCTTAATGACTAGAAATAATGAAATATTAGGTATTTTTAATACTGAAGAGATACTTAATGCTGAATCCACCTTTAATTCAATGGATGATTTTTGGCGATGGTATGCATATGCTAGTGCACAGAACCAAAATTTTGATACAATATACCTTAACGCATATTTTGGTGAATGGGGAGATTCTTATGGTGTTAAAGATTTAGATTCTACTCATAATTTTATTAAAGATAATATTCAATTTACAATAATTGGTTTGGATGATAATGTCTACTTTAATTTAGAAGCTGAGGAAGAAGATGAAAATGGAGAGTATCCTAAATTAGACTATGATTTGGATTCTGGAACAATATCAGAAAATATGCCTGCTGAAAATGGTGAAGGAACTGTTTCTTCTGCTTCTTATACTATAACTCATAAAAATATAATTTTCGACTGCCCAGTTAAAGTAGGAAGTAAAAACTTTAAATTTATTGATTGTACTTTTAAAAGAAGTTTTGAAGTAACTGATAAAGGAAATACAGGTGCAAATATTGTCGTATCTTTTGTAAATTGTACTTTTGATTTTGATACAAGTGAAATTAAAACTATAAGTACTGCAACATTAAAATTTGGCGATGATCCTACTGCTATTGATTCCAATATCACTATCACTAATGAAAGTGATGTTGTTGTTGTTAGTTTAACTGATGCTGAAGGTAATCCTATTAAAGGTGCTACTGTAACTTATAACACTACTTCTGGTGTTGAAGGTTCTAATGTAACTGGTGATGATGGTAAATTTAATATTGTTGGTTTAATTGGCGAATTTACAATCAATGTAACTTATGTGGGTAATGAATCATACAATCCATCTAACAATTCTGCTTTATTTAATTTCAAACTTCCTGCTGTAAAAACTACACTCAGTATTAATTCTACTGAAAAAGGTATTGTTGTTATTACTGTTGTGGATAATGAAAGTAAACCTATTGCAAATATTGAAGTAAAATACAGTATTAATGGTACTGATAATAAAACTAATATTACTGGTGCTGATGGAACTATTTCTGTACCAATAACTGGTGAAGGTGAAATTAAAGCCTACTTTGAAGGAAATGAAGCTTATTTAAAATCTGAAAATTCATACAAATACAACTTCACAGAAGCAACACCAGATGCAAATGGAACTTCCACAAACTCCACTGGTAATGCTACTTCAGGCAATGGAACTTCCACAAACACTGGTAAAACAAATACCAATACCAATAAACAGACCACTACTAAAACAACTAAAAAAGCAACTAAAATCACTGCAAGTAAAAAAACTTTTAAAGCAAAAACTAAAACTAAAAAATACACAATAACTTTAAAAGCAGATAAAACTGCAGTTAAAAAAGTTAAAGTTACTATTAAAATTGGTAAAAAAACTTATAAAGCAACTACAAACAGCAAAGGTAAAGCAACATTTAAAATTACCAAATTAACCAAAAAAGGTAAATACACTGCTACCATTAAATTTGCTGGAAATAAAAACTTCAAAGCAACAACCAAAAAAGTAAAAATAACAGTTAAAAAATAAAAGTAGAGAATTTACAATCTACTTTAATTTTATTTTTTTAAAATTTCATACTTATTATATTAATCAAATACTAAAAATAATTTTTACGGTGGTGAATAATGAAAAAGTTTTTAATATTTATTGTTCTATTAATTTTTTGTACAGGTGTTGTTAATGCATCAGATAATACTTCAAATATTCAAACAATTGACAATGAATATAGTAATCAATTAGATGATAATTTAAGATGTGATGATAGTGACAGAATTGAATCTGAAGATATATTAAAAAGTGATGATGCACAATCTGATGTTCCTAAAGTTTATGTAAATGCTAGTAAAGAAAGTAATGGCGATGGTAGTAGTTGGGAAAATGCCAAATCTGGATCTACAAGTTGGATAGATTCCTATTATGATTTTGGAGTTAATAAAATAAAAAATGGAGTAATATATCTAGCAGATGGTAATTATACTCAAAATAATTTATTAGATAAATGTTCTTGTACATTTGTTGGCCAGGGACATAATACAATTATTTCATTTCTAGGTGATGGAGGAGATAGTCATAAATATAAACATACTTTTATAAATTTAACATTCATACCATCTTCATTTGAACCTGCATTTTTAAGTTATAATTTTAATTTTATTAATTGTACTTTTATAGAAATTCCAATTATTCTTGGTGAATCTCAAACACCTGTACGTGATGGGATTAGTAATGTTTATGATATTTATTTTAATAACTGCAAATTCGTTAATTATACTAATACTACAATGAGAACATATTCAGGATTTGAATATATGAATCTATTAAATGTTCCTATAAATGCTCATGAATGTGGCAATGTTACTTTATATAATTGTACATTTGAAGATATTATTTCTGAATCAGTAATATATACTAAAGCGGGACCAATGGATAAAAAAGGTAACGTGGGAGGAATTTTTATAACTAATTCTACTTTTAATAATTGCCATATTATAGGAATTGTAAAAGCTGAAGATAAAAAATATTGCACAATTTCTAATTGTAGTTATGATTTTGAAGTCAAATATATTGAGAATAATGTCGCACCATTTTATATTAATACTACCGATAAGACTGAAATTCCACTTTTAAATACTATAATTTTGATTAATGAAATTGAAAATGGAATCATAATTTATTTATGTGATGAGGATAATACTCCATTGGAAGATGAACTAGCAATTGTGATTAACGATAAACTTTTTTATATGTATACTGATAGTAACGGTAAATTAATTTTGGATAATTTATATGGCTATTATAAATTTGAAGTTGATTATATTGGAATTAATAATTATGCATCCTCAAATGCATCTGCAAATTTCACATTTGATAAAATAAATGATAATATAGAAAATACCACTATTAATCAAAACACCACTCCTTCAAAAACAGTTCCTGCAACTGATAAAATTGTTAAGAAAGTTTCCAAAATCACTGCTAAGAAGGCAACTTTCAAAAAGTCCAAGAAAGTTAAAAAATACACCATAACCCTAAAATCCGGGAAAAACCCAATCAAAAAGGTCAAGGTATTATTAAAAGTCAAAGGAAAAACCTACAAAGCAACCACTAACAGCAAAGGTAAAGCAACCTTCAAAATTACCAAACTAAACAAAAAAGGTAAATACAATGCTGTTATTAAATTTGCAGGTAACAAAAACTTCAAACCAACCAGTAAAAAAGTTAAAATTACTGTGAAAAAATAGTTTAACCACTATTTTTTCAACCTATTTTTTTGTATTCATTAAATTACATTTATTATATTAATGAGCCAGAACTTTCACTCTTATTTTTTTTTATTAACGGTAAAAGGATATTTTTAAATTAATGAATTCAATACCCTTAATTATTACTTTTTTATTATATTATTAATATCATACATTTGTTTTAAACTTAAATTAATATTATTTTCTATAATAATATCTTCTCCCTACATTACTATAAAATCTAATTTGATTTTATTTCTTATGTATTAAATATTAAATATAATAATCTGTTATATATTAAGTAATTATATTTAGGTGAAAATAATGTCTGATTATTTAAAGTCATATGTAAAGCCAATAAAAATTGAAAATGTTGATGAATATTATAGTTTAATCCAAGAAATTTCTCTCTCCGATACTAGTAGAATATTTGCAGAAAATTTATCCCATTCTGCCCATATTAATATGTTAATTAAAGAAATTAGCATATTATTGGCTAACTCATTAAGATTATATGAAATGGGGTATTTTGACAATGCATATTACTCTTTAAGGTCAGCAAATGAATTGGCCACTGTCATGTTAGGTTTATCTGATAAAGAGGATTTTAAAATAAAGAGTCTGTAAAATTTTATAGGCTTCTTTCAAATTTTATTTTTTTACACTTGAAATTTCACATCGATGAAAATTCGTTCTAATTTTTCTTTAATTTCAAAATAAACAATTAAAAAATAGTAAATTACTTAAATAAGTGAGGACAAATTATATTTTATGCCTAATATAAATAAATCTGCCCTCAATAATAATTTAGACTTCATACAACTTAAACTTTTTGATTTTTCTGACGAAAAAATTGATCATGAAAAAATTATTTCAGAAAGACTCAATAAAAACCCAAAAATAGAAAATACAAATCAAAAACTATTTTTAGATGAAAATAACACTTTCAAATATGATAATCCAATCTGTCCTGTTTGTGGGAGCCACAAAATAATCAAAAAAGGTACAATAACAAAAAACAAACAAAATATCAATGGAAAAACCACAGAATTCCGAGAACAGCAATATCAATGCAAAAAATGTAACAAAAAATTCGGAATAAGTAACAATCCATTAATAAAAAACAACAAACAGTATTTACAAGAAATAATTGATAAAATACCGGAAATAATGAAAATTGGATATCAATCACTTCGTAAAATAAGCAAATACTTTGAAATATTCCTTGGAATTCGAATATCTCACCAAACGATCCGAAATTGGTCAAACCAAAATCATGAAGAAACAATCACTAACGAAGAATTTGAATATTTAGGCTACTATTTATATGATGAGCAATTTTTAAGGCTTAATGGAGTCAGACACTACAGATTAACTTTATATGATGCAATACTCAATATTCCAGTCTCAGAACGAATTGTACGTCGCAGAATACCGGAAAATACTAAAAAATTTATTCTAGATTCAACGGCAAATAAACCATTTATTTGCTTAACAACAGACTTATTCCCAATGTATCGTAACGTAGCAGATGAAATAGGAGTAAAACATCAATTATGCAAATTTCATTTAT
>NZ_MZGS01000012.1 GCF_003111625.1 Methanobrevibacter thaueri
AAGTAATTTACTATTTTTTAACCATTAAAAACAAAATTAAAGAAAAATTAGAACGAATTTTCACCGAAGTGAAATTTCAACTGTAAAAAATTTAAAATCAAATAAGCCTATAAAATTTTACAGACTCAAAAAAAAGAAAAAAAAGAAAACTTAAAGGATTACCAAGACAACCAGAGCAACAATCAATATCAGAATGAGTATATTGTCCCACCATGAACCGTTGTCGCCGGGAGCATCCACACTGGTCACATTTGCTGTTGCATTTGTATCTGTGGAATTGCCCAATATTGGGCTGGCAATGTCATTTAAGCTTTTGAAACTATCATAAAAACCAATTGGTGAAAACTCATGTGCTGATGCACATCCCATGGCAAATGCGGTGCAATAGTAAATCTCTGGTGTGAAGTTTTCAAAGCTTTCGCTCTCATTCCAGGTGTAGTTTGCACTTACGTTACCGAAATGGTTCAGATAGTAGATTATTAAGAATTTCAGATATGCTGTTTCGTTTTCAGTTATGTTATAGTCCCCGAATGTTGATGTTATTGAATCAAAGATCTTCACATATGTCTGATAGCCTTCAAGGGTCTCGTTCAATGTGTATTTTGACGGGTCGTTGAGATAGACTTGGTATTCGTCGAGGAAATCCTGTGACTCTGTCCAGTTTTCATCTGTGACGTTTCCGTATTTTTCCAGGTAGAGAAGGATTTTCATCTCAAGGAAATCATAGTCTGAGTATGAATCGTTGAAATCATCATCTTCATCGTCCTCATCATCCTCAGAATCATCATCATCTTCATCGTCCTCATCATCAGATCCATCATCACCTTCATCATCCTCTTCGAACTCATCCTCAGAATCATCGTCACCTTCATCAGGATCATCATTAGGACCATCGTCTAAATCTTCATTCAATTTAAAGTCATCAGGACTATCGCTTATTGTGGAGTCGCTGTTGTCTGCTGCAGAAACCGCTCCCACAGCAACCATTAGAAGTATTAAAATTATTGCAATTTTAAAAATATTTTTAAAATATTTCAATTACAATTCACCTCCTTAAATAACTATTGGATGCGATAGTATTTAAAGGAAACTAAAAAAAAGAATGGGAATTAAATCCCATTGACAAAGGATTTAATCCAATTTATCAATCCATCAAGTGAAAATCCACCTGTTGAATTGCCGTCGTTTAAAAAGCCTTCAACTTGGTCTTTATAGTAGTTCACATCACCTTGAACATTTTGAACTTGTTCAATACTGTCCGCTAAGTTCTCTATATCATAATTGGTTATGTTGATGTTGTTGTTTTGAACATAATTGTTAATGATATTCACAATAGTGTCGTGGTCTGTCACGTTATCGTTTGACACTTGCTCTTTTACGTCATCGACAAGCTGTGATAGGCTGTCTGCATCCACACCTGAGTTTTCGAGAATTTGTGATTCTGTGTAGATCTCATTGTTTGCAGCTTCTTTCACACTGTCAGGAATTTCTACATCAGTTGCCTGTTCATAGGCGTTCATTATTCCTGCAAGAGCGGATTCACCAGTAGCGGTTACAGGACTTGTCACGTAGACATGTCCACTTGTGATACCAGCGGATTTTAAGGCTGAAATATACATGTCACCGGTTATAGTTGTGATTTTGGATTTGTCAACACTTACCTGCAGATTGTCATTGTCGTTCAAATCAAGTAGTGCTGATGAGTATATTTGGTTTGAGGAATAATATTTTCCAGTGATGCCGCCGGATATTTGGTTTACCTGATCGGCAGTGATCACTTTTGATTCAGCATCGTTTAAATTAATGTTTGCTTGACTTGTGAAAAATGTATCAACAATTGATTTATAATTGCTGTTTGCATTTGTACTTTCACCATATGTTATTACAAGATTGGAATCTGTTGCAAATCCGGTTGGAATTAACATTCCCACAAGGATTAATGCTAATATTGCGATAGTAATTTTTTTCATTATTTTCACCTCACTAAATTCCTATCTTAAATTAGTTGAGGTAGTATTTAAATGTTATAGTTTTTTGAAAATTTTTTAATGATTTCCATATATAAAAAAATATGTAAAAAATATACAATGATATGATTTTATATTCTAAAAATTGTTCAACATTAACTTTTTAGAATTTGACTTATGGCCAAACCTGCAAAATATGGCATAATTTAATAGCTGCTTTTTTACTTTTACATTATTGGCAATGTTTTCAAAATCAGCGATAATTATAAACTGCAATTTCTGTAGTTAATGGATGTTATTTTGGACAATAATCTAAATCATAATTTGTATATATGTACAAAATACATAACATATAACATGAAAGTTAGATATATGATAATAGTCGGTTTAATCCTAGCTATTTTGATGGTTGGGACGGTTAGCGCAACCGACCAACTTTCTGAAGACATTATTTCGGATGCGGATGATGCCACTTTACAGATTGAAGAAAATGACGTTTGTAAAAGTGGCGAGAATTCATTCAGAAATCTGAGTAATGAAATAGAAAGTGCAGGTGCGTCCCTAGGTTTAAATCAGGACTATGCCTTCAACAATGGAACTGACAACAAAAATGGAATTGTTATTGCTAAGGACAATTTCATCCTAAATGGTAACGGCCAAACAATTGATGCAAAAAATCAATCAAGGATATTCAACATTACCGGAAACAACGTGACAATAAACAATTTATTTTTAATCAACGCTAATGCCGAAAAGGGCGGAGCAATCTATACCGCTAAATCATTAACATTAAACAATGTCACATTCATAAACAACCATGCAAGTAAAAACGGCGGTGCTCTAGCACTCTACGAAGATGCAATTATTAAGTGTAACAATTCCAAATTCATTGACAATTATGCCGGTGAAAGCGGATCATCAATTGCAGTTACGGCAGGAAAACTAAATCTTTACAATTCATACATGACCTCAAAAATAATTGCTAAAGCGGGTCAGGTCATGGGCACAGGTGCCCAATTGTATCTCGAAAACATTACCTTTGCCAATACAACCGCCAGATATTCACCGGCAATATATCTTCTAGCTTCCAAGATCAGAATAATTGATTCCAAATTCATCAATCTAAAAGCTAATATTACTGCAGGTGCAATGAGCCTTAGGGAAGGCGGTGAACTCTACATCAAGAATTGTGAATTCATAAACACCACCTCCTCCAGAAATGCCGGTGCCATCTATGCAGATATTACCGGTTATTATGCATATAATGAAGGCAATGTGACAATAATCGATTCCAAATTTGAGGATGCATCTTCTGAATTTGGCGGGTCATATGTCCAATTAGGCGGAAAGCTCTGGCTAAACAATACAAAATTCACAAACAATCATGCTACCATCAACGGTGGGGCAATTTACCTTTCATTTACAGAAACTGAAATCAACAATTGTACTTTTGAATCAAACGGTGTTGGCATAATTGAAGATTATCCAAGTTACGGTGGAGCAATATTCTCAGATATGTCCACATTAAATATAACCGACTCCCAGTTTTTCAATAATGCTGCAAGTGCAGGAAATGCAATCTATGCATATGATACCTCCCTCAACATCAAAGGCTCAACATTCAAAAACAATGAAAATGCCGTTTTCAGTGTCTTTACCAAAAAATGCAATATAGATGCAAGCAATGTTTTCAATAACGACACTGTTTCAACCAACAATACATTCTATGCAACAATAATGGTTGGAGAAGGCATGCAGTTGACCCTGGTTAACAATAGCATTAATGTTAATGTTATTCCTGCCAAATTCGATTTGCGTGACTGGGGATGGGCGTCATCAGTCAAAGACCAAGGATGGATGGGAGCATGCTGGACATTCGGAATGTCTTCAGCATTAGAATCAGTATTATTAAAAGCTGGAATCCCATTTAACGTTTCTATGAATAACATGAAAACTGTTATGAAATATTCCCCTTATGGGTCTATGGAAGTATTTGAAGGCGGAGCCAATTTGGCTTCTGCAGGATATTTATTGAGCTGGCTTGGAGCCATTCCATATGGTGCGGATACTTATGACGAGCTCGGTAAAATTACAATGCCAATCGTAACCGATCAAAACATTCATATTCAGGATATTATATTCATACCTAATAATGAAATCCCTAACGGTACACAAATGAAACTGGCAATCCTGAAATACGGGTCTCTGGATGTGTCCTTTTTCGGACAAGTTTCATTCGATGATGAAGCCCAGTATTATAATCCAAAAACCTATGCACAATATGCTGATATGCCTGAAACTGCAAACCATGAAGTGTCCATTATCGGATGGGACGATAATTTCCCAAAAGAAAAATTCCTAATCACTCCTCCGGGCAATGGGGCATGGATTGTCAAAAACAGTTATGGTTCTGACTGGGGAGACAATGGAATCTTCTATGTTTCATATTATGACAAATCACTCCTGAAATATAATCCTGGCAAAGTCACTGATTACGCCGCCATACCTATAATTGAAAATACTGTACCATACAATAAAAACTATCAATATGACATTACATGGCTTTCTAATTTTGAGAAAAGCAATGGAACTATAAGTTATATGAATGTCTTTGAATCATTGGACGATGACTTGATTGCCGGTGTTGGTACATACTTCAATGAGAGCAGCGTCAATTATAAAATTGAAATTTATGTCAATGATGAGTTAAAATTAACTCAAGAAGGCGTGTCCCCATATGTTGGTTATCACACTATCAAATTAGATAGTTACATACCAATCAAAAAAGGTGATGTCTTCAAAGTGGCAATGACATCAAATTGGGTGCCATACACTCTCTTAGAAGATACTAGAGTGCATTATACTCAAAATATTTCATTTGTCTCTTTTGATGGAAAAACATGGAAAGATGCTTATGATTTAGGTTATATTGCTTGTTTAAAAGCCTATACTGTTGCGGATGATACTAAAATCATCGGCAACAAAAACATTGCGGTTGACTATGATGGCGGAAAATACTTCAGTGTAAAAGTTGTAACCAATGATGGGCACGCTATTGTGGATGCTATCGTCAAATTCAAAATCAACGGAGTTACAAAAACAGTAAAAACAGATAAAAACGGTATTGCTAAAATAAAAATAACACAAGCTCCTAAAAAATACACAATAACAACCACATACAAAGGAAAAACCGTCAAAAACACAGTAACCGTAAAACAAGTGCTCAAATCCACTAAAGTAAAAGTCAAAAAGACAGCTAAGAAATTTACCTTAAAAGCAACCCTCAAAATCAATGGTAAACTTGTAAAAGGCAAAACCATAAAATTCAAATTGAACGGTAAAACCTATAAGGTCAAAACCAACTCTAAAGGTGTTGCCAAAAAAACATTAAACAAAAAAGTTATCAAAAAACTTAAAAAAGGTAAAACCTACACTGTCAAAGTGACCTACCTTAAAGACACAATAAAAACAACCGTTAAAAAATTGTAGATGTTTTTCATCTACTTTTTCTTTTTTTAATAGCTGCAAATTTTAAAGGCCCAAAAATATAGTCATATAAATTAAAAAGTCAGTGGCGTAATGACAGATATATGAAACAAGAATATTCTTGGTTTTAATATATGCGAAAAACTCAAATATGGAACCTAATCCCTGAACGAAAATTGCAAAAATGAAAGTCTCCAAACTGAGTGAGTGTAAAGATGCGAAAAACACCATGGTTACAATCATTGACAATACCACAGATAGCTTACGGTTTTCACTATACTTAAAGACCAATCTCAAAAAGAACATGAATGGGATGAATTTAAGAAATTCCTCAGTCATCAATGAAAATATCAATGGAATGACCTCAAACATTGAGACTGTAGAATGTTCAACGAGATCTGCACCAGCTATCCCCACATTTTCCAATAAAGTTACCATGATTAATGCATATGCAAGATACCCTACACAAAGGGCCAATGCCAGAGCGACATCCCTGAGTGAAGGCTTTTGAAATATGGCCTTATAATCCCATTTTAAAAAATACAGCACGGGGAGAATGATAACAACACATGAAAGAAATATGATTACAATACTATCACTGGCAGAAAGAATCAGGCCAAGAATCATTGCAAACAATAAAACAATCCAACCCCATTTCGGAACATGAGGATTTTTCTTATAGAATGGGAAATCCTTATCCTTATTTTCAAAATTAAACCAAGAGATGTCTGACATAATAATTAATTAAGAAATGAATATTTATAAAATTTTTCAAAAAAAAGGTAATATTCCTTATATTTTAAGAAAAAAAGGAACTCCACTAAAATTAACATGGAAAATGAAAATTAAATGGGGAATTGGCTATTCGAAAACTAGGATTCCTCAACATCACATGGTTTAACCCAATCCTCACCATCTACAAGAGTTTCAATTGCATCCACAATGCAATGAGGATTCCATCCGACCACCGCATCTGATTTCTCTTCCAATTCTTTTAAGATGAATTCCATACCGAAAAAGCGAATTAAAAGTACTGGAACATTGAATTCCTTAGATTTATTATACAATTCATCAAATATTTCCTGATTATTATGATACAGGCCAAACAACAATACGATTACATCAATCTCTTCAAACAATTCATCGGTTAAGTCATTGTCCTCTGTATTATACTCTTTATATAGGAAATCCTTCTGACTGTCGATTCTCTCCTTATAGAATCCGTACTGGTCATCGGGATCGATTCCCTTGGTTATAAGCAAATTGTAAACTCTTTCAGACATTATATCACCCTATTCTTGGATTGTTGAACTCAAGGCCCAACTACAAAAATTAACAATTGTTATATTAATTTAATGACATATAAATATTTTGAAAAAAATGAAAATAAAAATTAAAGGATATCCTTGATATCAAGCACCGGAGTGCCGTTCAGCATGTCAACCCCATTGAACTTGATGACATTGCCGTTAATCTCAGTTATCCTGATTGTGGAAACTCCAATGGGATTTGGCCTGTTCGGCGCGTGAGTTGAAAACAATCCCTTGATCGGACCGTTTCCCATGAATGGAACCCTTTGCTTGAATCCCTCTGACTTGTGGAAATGGAACAACACCATATACTCCTCACCAACCTCCATGCTGGACATGCTTTCAAGATATTCCTCATTGATAATCATTTCAGCTTCCACATCCATGGATTCCCGTGTGGACTTCGGCATGTTCTTCACATCCTCAAATGGAGACTTTATATATCCAATCGGTTTAAAAACTATCTTCTCATCCATAAAATCACTTAATTATCCTTCCAATTGAAAATTGTATATCAGCATACCTGTCAAGATATAACAGATACTCCGCTTGGGCAACGTTTTCAATTTCATCCTGCAGCTGTGATGCTGATGATGTCGAATCAAATTTTGTATAATCCTTATTTGCCACAAAACCTATCTTTTTGCCTTCCGCATACACGGCAATAGCATCCTCATCAAACTCATTGTCATGTTCCTTGACAAGTTCCAATGGCTTGCCCGGAGTGAGCATTACATCATTTTTATAAAAATTCATTCCTGTTATTGTGAACAGTTCGCCTTTATCATACTTCTTCAGGGTTTCAAGGTTTGCCTGGAATCTGTTCTCATAGTCAATGTAGAAATTAATAGAATCTCTCAAGGAGAGATATTTCTCAATGTCCTCTTCGCTCTCTTCACCCGGCAAGGCCCTCATCGCTCTTATGATTATATTCATTGCCTCTTTCAGCTTATCCAATCCATTCGGCACTGTTTTTGACTCTTCAATCAATTGCTTAGCCCAATGATAGAGCATTACTGCCTTATTATCATAAACAATATTGCTTTTGGACAGTTCCAGGGACCTGTTATAGCATTTCTCCGCTTCGGCATAGTTTTCCAGGGATTCCACGATAATGCCTTTCCTGTTCCAGTTATTTGCATTGCAATCGTCCAGATCCAATGCCAGGTTAATGTAGTAAAGAGCATTCTCATCGTTAGAATTCTGATAGTAATCCCAGGCCTTATCCGAATATTCCTTTATTCTGGAATCTTGAAAACGTCTCCTACCATGATTGCGGCCACTCTCTTCTTCATCATCATCGTCACTGCCATGACCCCAATTTTGGGCATCCATCCAGCCGTCGGTGGTGTAGTCGACCGGATCGCCTATCTGCCAATCCCTGCCCATGATATTGACTCCAAAAACAATCTGTTCAAACCGGACTGCGAAGGCTCAATGTTCCCTTCTTGCTGACAATCCAGTCAATTCCTGAGTTCTTGATCATCCTGAAGCATATCGGACAAGGTTCCGCATCCTCAATTTCAACCCATTCGCCATCGACATACATCTCTCCGGCAAGGTAAATGGCTGAGCCAAGCATCTCGTTTCTGCTTGCGCTGATCATCGCATTCTGCTCGGCATGCACTGAAAAGCAGTCATTATAGTTACCTGAATTGGACGGAAGGTTCATTCTCTGACAGTTCCCCCTGTCACAGCAGTTATCCTCGCCCCTAGGATTTCCATTGTATCCTGTGCTCACTATCTCATCGTTATTGACTATTACCGCACCGTAGCGTCTTTTCAAGCAGGTGCTTCTTTTTGATACCGCAAGGGCAATTGCAAGGTAATACTCTGTTTTGCTCTTACGGCCCGCATTGTTCTCATCTGCCATAAACTTATCTCCTTTCCATAAGAATAAATAAAAATTATTTTTGTTTTCGACAAAAGTGTTCTTGATATAATATTGATGTTAATCTTAATTAAATTTGGTCATAAAAATTAATATTAACTAAAAAACCCAAAACTAAAAACAGAGGTAGTTATTATGCAAAGCAATATATCAAAAGAACTAGACATGAAATTTCCGCCAATCGTCCTGCTTAAAAGTGACACCAAACCGGAAGACGCAAAAGGCCCTAAAGGGGAAAAGGGCGGATGCGTGATGAGTTTTGTTGCTCAAACCATTGCCAAGAGAGTGACCACCTGCTTTGGCCGTGAAAACGTAACCTGCGGAGGAATCAATGTAGGATTCGGATGGGGAAGTGGAATGGCAAACGAGGACATGATTGACTTTCAGGCAACATTCCTGTCCCTTGGAGTCGATTCAGCGCCAAACCGTGAAGCCTACGAAGAGAGACTCAGCTACATGAAAAAGCCGACCAGTGAAATGTTCAGGCACGGTGAGAGAATATACGCTGATTTTGAAACCGCAAAGCAAAGCATAAAAAACAGGCCAATATATGATGAAGGCCAATATGTAATCTTTAAGGCACTGGAGAATTTGGAGGACGGCGAGATTCCAAAATCCGTCATCTTTACCGTAAACCCTACTGAACTGACAGCATTGATTCAAATTAACACTTCATTCAGGCTCGATGGGGCATGCCTTTTGACTCCACAGGCTTCAGCATGTCAGGCCATAGGATGCTTTACCTTTGAACAGGGCGACAGCGATGACCCTAAACCTGTTCTTGGACCTATAGACTTTGCCGGAAGAAGCAAGATGAAACACTTCATTCCAAACGACTACATGAACGTGTCAATGCCTTGGGAGCTCTTCCTGAAACTGGAGGAACTGAGCAAAAACAGCGTTCTTCAAACAGATTTATGGAAAAAATTTAAAGACTGATAATGAATATTGATACTTATGAGAAAGCTGATTGCACCGATAAGGGATAAGATTCCACAGATCTTATTCATTTTCCTTTTTTTATTAATCCAGGTATACTGTGACTTGACATTGCCTCAATACACAGCTGACATTGTCAATATTGGTATACAGAACACAAATTTCCAGTTCATCATAGATACCGGATTGGTAATGCTTTTAATGGTTGCAATCTCCGCATTGGCCACAATCGGGGTGTCCTATTTCTCAAGCAGGGTGGCATCAGGATATGCCAAGGACTTAAGGAAAATTATCTATAGCAAGGTCTTGAGGTTCTCCAATCATGAATTGAACAACATTTCCCGCTCATCCCTGATTACAAGGACCACAAACGACGTCAACCAGATTCAGGGAGTTCTCGGATTTGTCTTTACAACACTCATTTTTGCTCCCCTATTGGGAGTCGGAAGTATAATCAAGGTATTCGAGCTTCAGACAAACCTGTCATGGATTATTCTGGTGAATTTCGTCATCATAATCATTCTCCTTGCGGTAGTCATGGTCAAGGTAATGCCATATTTCAGAATAACACAGGAAATCATTGACAAGATAAACAAGACAGCAAGGGAAATCCTAATCGGAATTCCGGTAATCAAGGCTTTCGTCAGACAGGACTATGAGGAGGACAAGTTTCAGAAGGTTAACCAGGACTTCTACGATGTCAACATATATGTGTTTAAAAAGATTCTGATGCTGCTTCCGCTGATGACACTGATAATGAACCTGATGATTGTTTTGATTCTTTACTTCGGAGCGTATGACGCCGTCAACAGCGGAATCCTGACAGGGGACATAATTGCATTCATCCAATACGCCACACTTATCGTCACCTCCTTTTTAATGATTGGAGGATTTTTCATCATGCTTCCGAGAATAATAGTTTCCGGAAGGCGTATCAGCGAAGTACTAAACACTGAACTTACGATTACCGACGGAGAGCTCACTGAGATTTCCCAAAACCCTACAATAGAGTTCAGGGACGTATCATATAAATATCCCGGAAGCGAAAAGGAGACCCTTAAAAACATCAATTTCTGCCTTAAGCCTGGCAAAACCACCGCAATAATCGGCGGAACAGGAAGCGGAAAATCAACAATACTCAATCTGATTCCTCGCCTTCAGGACCCGAGCTCCGGTGAAATTCTAATTGACGGGAAAAACATCAAGAACTATAATCTCAAAAGTCTGAGAAACAAGATCAGCTTCACACCCCAAAAGGCCATTCTATTTCAGGGAGATGTCCAGTCAAACATGCAAATCGGAAAGAACGATGCAAGTGAGGAGGAAATCAGAAAGGCACTTGAACTTGCACAGGTTGATTTTGTGGAAAATCTCTCTGAGGAGGTCCTCCAGGGAGGATCCAATTTTTCAGGAGGCCAAAAGCAACGTTTATCAATAGCCAGGGCAATTATCGGCCATCATGAGTTCTATCTCTTTGACGACTGCTTTTCCGCACTTGACATGAACACCGAAAGGAAAATAAAAAACAACCTGAAAGACTTGAAGGACTCCTCAATCCTAATCGTGTCACAGAGAATATCAACAATCAGGGATGCCGACGAGATACTTGTAATAGACAACGGCGAAATCGTTGACAGCGGAACACATGAGGAGCTTGTTGAAAACTGCGACATCTACAGGGAAATTGCAAAAATACAGATTGATTACATGGAGGCACTATCATGAGCCCAAGACCATTGAAACGAAAGCCTCCGGAAAAGCCAGTCAACAACAAAAAAGCTATTAAAAACATCCTGACGCTCCTGAAAGACCATAAATTGAAATTGACATTAACGGTGATTTGTGCCGTGATTTCAACGGCGTTCACCATCCTTGCACCGTTGCTTATCGGCCAGGCAACAACCATGATATACGACGGAATCAACAGGATGATAAGCAATAGCGGTTCAATCGATTTCAATGGTCTGATAAACATATTGATAATTGTTGTCATCCTATATGTCATCAGCTCCGTATTTACATACCTTCAGAGCTTCTTTTTGATTGAAGTGACAACCAAAATCAGCTATGACCTAAGGGAAAGACTAATAGAAAAGATTCTTAAGCTTCCAATGGAGAAAGTCGAGGAAAACAAAAGGGGAGACATACTCTCAAGGGTTACAAACGATGTCGATTCCCTTCAAAACGGAATTACACAGTCATTCATCCAACTGACAACAGCGGTGATTACCCTGATCGGGGTTTTCATCATGATGCTGTCCATAAATCTCTGGATGACATTGGCAACAATCACTCTTGTGCCTATAGCATTGCTGCTCATGAGATTCATGACCAGATTCTCACAGAAATACTTCCTAAGGCAACTGGAATTCAAGGGTTCACTCAATGGCCAGATTGAGGAGACCTTCACAGGCCATGACATCATTCGCGTATTCAACCAGGAGGAGATTTCCATGGACCGGTTTGAAAGCGACAATGAAAAGTGGTTCACCCATGAATGGAAATCACAGTTCTATTCAAGCCTGAATGGTCCTTTGATGAACTTCATTTCCAATTTTACTTATGTTGTGGTTGCCGTTTTGGGTGCGGTGTTTGTTCTGCAGAAAGTAATTGCCGTTGGAGACATCCTGGCATTTTTCCAATATACCCAAAGCTTCAACAGACCTATCCAGCAGATCACCCGCGTAATGAACCAGATACAGACTGCAATGGCTGCTAGTGAACGTATCTTCGAATTCTTGGAATTTGAAGATGAAAGCAACCCTTCAGATAGACAGATTACCGAAATCAAAGATGGAATAACATTCGAGAATGTCAGCTTTTCATACACTCCTAATGAGAAGATAATCAAGAACCTGTCATTTGACGTCAAAAAGGGCGAGAAAATAGCCATTGTCGGCGAAACAGGAGCTGGAAAAACCACAATCATCAAGTTACTGATGAGATTCTATGACATAAACTCAGGTTCAATAAAGATTGACGGCATAGATATTGAAGAATATGACAAGGACAGCCTAAGGTCACACATAGGAATGGTTCTTCAGGATTCATGGCTTTTCTCAGACACCATATCCAACAACATCCGCTACGGCAATCTGGATGCTTCGGATGATGAGATTATCGATGCTGCAAGCCAGGTTTATGCGGATGACTTTGTAAGACGTTTGTCTGACGGTTATGAAAGTGAACTGAATGAGGATACCGACAACATATCCCACGGTCAAAAGCAGCTGCTGACCATTGCCAGGACAATATTGTCCCAAAAAGAGGTTCTTATTTTGGATGAGGCAACTTCCAGCGTTGACACCAGAACCGAAAAACTGATTCAAAAAGCTATGGATAGGTTGATGGAAGGTAAAACTAGTTTTATTATCGCGCATAGACTGTCAACCATCAGAAATGCCGATAAGATTATTGTTATTGAAAATGGTGAGATAATCGAGCAAGGAAATCACGAGGAATTGCTTGCCCTTAAAGGATATTATTACCACACCTTAAATTCACAATTAAAAGAAAATATGAACTAATCGTTTTCTAAACATTCGTTCCAGATTTCTTTGGAAACGTCATCAAGAGTGCCGATTGAAGAAGCCTTTTTAAATTCTTCACTTGCTTTTGCAAAGTCACCTTGAGCATAATATGTCAAGGCCTTTCCCTTGATTGCATCGAATGAATTCTCATCACGTTCAAGAATCTTTTGATATATGCTGATTGCATCATCATAATCACCGTTGAGTGTGTTTGAGTTTGCAATGGCTATCCAGACTTTATCGTCATCCTCAATGGACAATGAACTGACAAATTCCTCGATAGCTTCAGGATACTTGTCCAGATTCATCAATGCACGACCTTTGATATAGTAAGCCTCTGCATTTGATGGGTTGACCTCAATTGCCTTGTCACAAAGTTCAATGACCCTGATGTTTGTCTTGTATACGTCAACCAGTTCATCTGAATTGAGCCTGATCATTCTTCTTTGTGCTCTCCTAATGTAATCGCCATCTCTGTTCAATGCCCTTTTGGCATCAAGTGAATATTCTTTTATGAATTCTGGAAAATCATCGGAGCTGAATATTTCAGATTTAAATTGTGACAGGTCATCAGCAATATCTGAAAGTTGGTCCAGTGTGCTTTCGCCAAATTCTTGAACAACCAAATCTTCAAATCCGTCATAATCCAATTCGGACAGTATTTCTTTACTTTCGTCACGTATAAAGTCAATACTGTCAGAGATTTGTTGAAGTATTGTAGATTCGAAAAAAACCTTATCAGTACTTCTCTTGTTGACTTCAATGTCATCCCAATCTTTTGATTCTTTCATAGGCATTCACCTCTAAAATGTATTAATATGTCCACCTATAAAAAGATTTTTATTTTGACCAATACCCATGGCCACAGGGGAGGTGAAGACAATATTAAGAAAAAATATGATTCATCAATAGCTTAGGCAATATGTGCTAACGCAACTTGCCATCAATAATATAATTAAACTATTCAAAATGAAATCACCTGCAATTAAATGGATTTGAAAAACTA
Organism: Methanobrevibacter thaueri; assembly: GCF_003111625.1. Taxonomy (NCBI): domain Archaea; kingdom Methanobacteriati; phylum Methanobacteriota; class Methanobacteria; order Methanobacteriales; family Methanobacteriaceae; genus Methanobrevibacter; species Methanobrevibacter thaueri. The sequence continues at coordinate 14,130 of NZ_MZGS01000012.1, forward strand.
CAAGTGTTAAAATTATTAGATGTTGGCTCCAATTTATTTCAGGAATAATTAAGCGGCCAGACTTACCTTCTGAAAATCTCAAAATACAAAAACAAAACCGTTAAAATGAACAGAAAATGACCACTCCCCCGTTTCCACGGGATAATTTTAAAAAGGAATGATTCTTCAATGGAGTGGCAACACCCTTTAAGATTTGCTTATCTGAAATGAAAGTTCCATTGGAGCTGTTTTCATCAATAATAAACCAATTATCATTTCTAAAGAATAATTTCAAGTGAGGTTTTGACACAAGGGAAACTGTTGAATAGCTATTGTCCAAAAGAATTGTGAATGACGCCAAATCCCTTTCATTGAAGTTGCCCTTCCTGCCGATGAGAACTGTCTCGTCCTCATGAACCTTGAATGTCCTGCCCTTGTCAACGCCGTTGAACACTGTTAAAACGCAATGCTTTCCGTCGTGATATTTCCTGTTAAGGTCATATAAATCAAAGAATGACAAAAGCTCATCTGACAAAAAGGTTATCTCCAAGAACAAATCCTTAAACGCATCTTCCTTTAATATATAGGCTTTTACGGTCCTCAAACCAATCTTATTTGGGACTTCCTTTTTGATAATCAGTTCCTCAATCAGATCAGCCTTCATCATTTGCTTAAGGTGCTGTCCCAGCATTTGGGGAGTGATGTCGATATTGTAATTTTCCAATAGGATGGTATTGATTTCTCTTGAATAAAGCGGATCAGTTTTAAACAAGCCTGGAGACACCTGGTTCTTCTTCTGGAAATCCCTTAAAATTTCCAATATGGAAAATCTGACCTCATTATTAACGGCAGCCAACTTGACTGATATTAAATTGGAATCGATTGAATCTAAAACCATTGTTTTTACATCTTCTAAATCACACATGCCATAACTCCTAAAATTTAACTCCAATCAGCTAATTGCATCAATCTTTTCCAAAATCTCTTGCCTGTAAAATTCCGCTTTCTCTTCATACTTATGCTCTTTTAAAAGAACTTCAAAGCAAAGCAAAGCCTCTTTAAATTCACTCATTATCCCCAATACAAGTCCCTTATTAAACAGTGCATAATAATATTGCCCATCAATATCCAGGCATTTATCAAAGCAGAGAATAGCTTCGCAATATTCCTCAAACAGGAATAGTATACAGCCCTTAAAGTTCAATGTATCCAAATCATTGCCTTTAATGTCCAAAATAAAATCCATTAAGGTTAATGCCTTTGCAGGGTCTTCTTCAACCAGCAATGCCCTGAAAAATTGCATTTTCAAATCATAAATTGCTTCATCATCCAAATCGGGAGTCTTGAACATGAACTCATTGAACATGAGAGTCTTGACTTCCTCCATCAAGGCCAATACCGAAGGCTTGCATGCCAAATCACACTCAACGGCATTTCTAAAACATTCCATTGCATCGCAGAATTTACCTTCATCCCTAAAGTCAATGCCCCTCTTAATGTATTCGTTTGATTCATTTGAAAAACTGTTATAGTTCAATATGTTATCGTCAATTGCTTCAATGACCTCATTTTTAAGAATAAGTGCGATGTTGCATAAGCTTGAATCCAACTGGACTGCCCTGTCATAAAATTTCAAAGCGCTTTGAAATTCATTCTTATGTTTTGAGATAATGCCTTTATTAAGTAACGCACAAGAGTTTTCATTGATCAGAACTGACTTGTTGAAACATTCCTCAGCTTCACTGAACCTTTTCAATTTCATTAGCGCCGAACCTTTACCGTTCAATAAATCAATGTTGTCAGGATCTAACTTTAAAAGGTTTTCAAAGACTTTTAAAGCCAATCCTGCATCATACTGAATCAATTCGTAAGCTTCATCAATTTTATTTTCAAAATTCTCTTGTGACATATTATCCTTACTAAAACTTTATACTTAATTACTAATAAATTGAATAAAGCAAAAGCTTTATGCAAGAATGCAGAATAATTTAAAAAAAAAGAGGGATAAAATTAAATTTTATCCAAAGCCTGGTCCACATCCGCTAAAATATCTTCAATATCCTCAATACCTACTGAAAACCTAATCAAATCAGGTGTTACGCCAGTAGATAACTGCTGCTCTTCAGACAATTGGGAATGGGTTGTGGATGCAGGATGGGTTACCAGTGACTTTGCATCACCGATATTTGCTAAAAATGAAATCAGCTCAACGTTTTCGATGAACTTCAAGGCACCGTCATAGCCTGCCTTAAGTCCGAATGATACGATTCCTCCGTAACCTTTCTCAGCATATTTCTTTGCCACCTCATGGTTCGGGGAGGATTCGAGTCCTGAATATGTCACCCAAGCGACCTTCGGATGGGCTTCCAGATGCTCTGCAACAGCCATGGCATTAGATGCATGCCTTTCAATCCTCAAGCCCAAGGTTTCAAGACCCTGCATGAGTAAAAATGATCCGAATGGAGAAGGTATTGCTCCGGTATCCCTTCCGACAACTGCCCTTAATCTGGTTGTGAATGCGGCTTCACCAAATGTTTCGGCGAAAATCAAACCATTGTATGTGTCATCCGGCTCGGACATTGTTGGGAACTTTCCATTCATCCAATCAAAGTCTCCCTTCTCGATTACAATACCGCCAAGGGTTGTTCCATGGCCTCCAATGTATTTTGTTGCTGATGAGGCGATGATGTCTGCCCCATGGTCGAATGGCCTTACTGAACCAATACCCACAGTGTTGTCGGCAATTAACGGGATTCCATGTGAATGTGCAATGTCGGCCAATTTGTCAAAATCAGGAATGTCAAGTTTAGGGTTTCCGATTGACTCAACGTAAATAGCCTTTGTTTTCTCATTTATTGCCTTTTCAAACAGTTCAGGTGATTGTGAGTCAACAAAGGTTACGGTTCTGCCCAATTCCTCAAGGGTATTTTCAAACAGTTCATATGTTCCCCCATATAAATTATCGGCAGAGACTATATTGTCCCCCACCTGTGTCAGGTTAATGATTGCATAAAATATTGCAGCCATTCCGGAAGCTGTTGCATATGCCGCTGTTCCACCTTCAATTGCAGCCATCCTTTTTTCAAAAGCTTCTGTTGTAGGGTTTGTCAATCGAGTGTAGATGTTTCCTCCTTCAGTAAGTGCAAAACGATTAGCAGCCTGCTCAGGAGAATCAAATACATAAGAGGTGGTCTGATAAATTGGTGTCACTCTGGAACCGGTCTCATCAACCTCCTCCTGTCCGGCATGAACGCCGATAGTTGATATGTTCTTTTTGTTTTTAATTTCATACGCCATAATAATCACATTAAATGTTTGTCTGAATAATTATATTAAACTTAAGATTCACCATTAGAAACCGAATAGGTCATGTGCGTCCAGCATCACATCCACGATATGGACATTGAATGGACATCTCGGTTCACAGTCCCCGCATGCAATGCAATCGGTTGCATTGAATTTTAGATTATTGTAATGCTCCCGCACGCTTGCAGGCACCTCATCATGGTTTTTCGCAAGGTCAAATAGCTTATTGACCATTGCTATATCTATCTGGGAACTGCATGGTGCACAGTGTCCGCAATAGGTGCATTGTCCCTTGAATGAGTGTTTCGGTGCATTTTTGAGGACCTCAGCGTAGTCCTTTTCCTCATCACTTGCTGAGCAATACTTCAATGATTCCTCAAGTTCCTCAACTGTTTTGACACCGACAAAGATGCTTGAGACTCCTTTCTGTTCCAATGCATAATGAATGCACTGAACCGGTGTTAGGGCAACTCCAAATGGAGAAGTTTCATCCGAAAGCAGATTGCCTCCGGCAAATCCCTTCATCACTGTCAATGCGGTTCCATTCCTTTCGCAGGTTTCATACAGTTGGGCCCTCACAGGATTGAGGCTTGAAAACTCATCGTCATATGCCTCCTCCTTGCGGTATTCCTCAATGTCATCCATCACTCCGAACATGTCGAATGCAGGATTTATTGAAAACATAAGCAATTCGATTTCAGGGTTTTCAGCTGCCAATAGACCTATCTCAGGGTTATGTGTGCTCAATCCGATGTGGGCTATTGTCCCGTCATCCTTGAGCTTTCTGACATATTCGATGAAAGGCCCGTTCATTATCTCATTATAGTCATCCAGTTGGTCAACGTAATGAATCATTCCAAAATCAAGCGTATCCATTTGAAAACGTTCCATGAAATCCTCAAATGCTGGAATTACCTTGTCCATTTCACGTGTCCTCACATACTGATTGTTCTGCCAGGTCGAACCTATATGGCCCTGGATCACCCAGTTTTCACGGTTTGGCTTGATGGCCTTACCCAGATGTGAGCGCACATCCGGCTCGCTCATCCAGCAATCGACAAAATTGATTCCATTAGCTTCACATGCCTTAATCAGGACTTCTGTATCTTCATATGGTCTTTCAACTAGAAATTCTGCTCCAAATGCAATTTCAGACACTTCGATGCCTGTATCTCCCAACTTTCTGTATTCCATTTAATTCCCTCAATGTAATATATGTTTTAAGAAATCTTTAAAAGTTTCGAGATTAAAGATTATTATAGGTGAAAGATGTATACCAAGGAATTTATTTTGGATGAGGTCAATCACATCCGTGAAGAGATAGGCCATGACAAGGTCAACATTTCAATTGAGGAAATCTATTTTGAAAACGATGAGATGTGGATTATCACAGAGGACCGTCCCGACAAGTCAGCAATCATCGGCAAGGGAGGATGGGTTGTAGGCAAGCTCCGTGAAAAACTGGGCCTTGAAAGTATACATGTTGAATCCTATGGGGACTTCCTGAATAAGGAATACAAATTGAAATTGTCCAAGAAAACAATCCATAATCTTGACTTGGATTTTGTTGGCCTCAGAAACCTTGAAAGGACAATTGACTATAAGCTGGCCAACATATACAGTTTCAACTTTGACAATTTTTTTGAGGACAATAGCTTTGACGAGTCAGAAAACGTTGAGGCGGTTGTGGCGTTGTCAGGTGGTGTTGACAGCAGCTTTTCACTTATCCTGGCTAAAAAATTGGGTTTCAATCCTGTTGCGGTCACTGTTGATCCGGGAACAATCATCCTGCCGAAGCAATTTAAGGAAAACATCAAACTTGTAACCGAGACACTTGGCGTCGCTCATGAGTACATCGAGACCGATTACAGTGATGTGATTTCCGAATCATTCACAGGCAAGATCCATCCCTGCGGCAGATGTTCCAAAAACACCGGTGAGCTGGTGAAGAGATATGCAAAAGATAACGAAATACCTATAATTATATTCGGAGATATGCTTGCAACAGGCAGTCAATGCATAAATATGCAGGACGATTCATTATATCGATTGAACCTTCCAGCAAGTTTAAGTGTTGGCAAGCAAGAGATAAAATCCTTGATTAAAAACTATGATTTAAAGACCTTCAAGGGATTCGGCTGTCCGCTGCTATATGAGGTTCACAGGAAATTTCCCCACATGAAAAAATTCTCGATACAAAGGATATTGAGGGAAACCCGTTCAAGCGCATTGGAACCTGGAGAGGCGCTGGACCTGATTTGGAGTTTCTACAGAACAGAATGAGTTTTATATGAGTGTTGTGATGGGAGATATCAATAGAAGCTGAGCTTTACTTATTGAATTCATTGAGGAACAATTAATAAGTTTTCTATGGATATCCCATCTCAACCATCATGCTTCAGTAATCGATGATTACCTCCGCAATTTTATTTTTGTAAATTACAGTATATAAAGTTTAGGTATTCCTAAATATTTTTAAAATTAAAAAAAATAATTATTGAATGGATTCAATAATTTCATTAACAGGATTTGTCGCATTATTCAATTCATCATGAACAGGGAAAGTGTAAATCACCATATATGTTAAGTTGTTAGCCTCAAATGAATAAAAGGAGAAATAAGACTCGTTTTTCATGAAATTCTGTTGGTTGATGTCAATTCCGTTGCTTGAAGTGTAGTTTTCCTCAGACAAAAATGTGAAACCGGAACTCATTCTGCTGTTTTTCTCAAGAATCGCATCTGAAGAGTTTACCTGAATCATACTGATGGTGTAGTTGTCCGCATTGTCGCTTTTCAATATGCAGGCTTCATCAGTGGTCTTGTTGATGGAATAGTTGCCTGGAATGTCAAATGAGACGTCTGACAACTCAAACTGTTCAGCAAAAATAATGGAAGTGCCTGAAGTTAATATAAAAACTACAAGCAATGCTAAAATTATTTTATTGAATTTCATAGAATTCACCCAAATTAAATTCCATGTCTTTCAAATTCCTCATCCAAGAATAATTTAATGTTTTCACGAGCGATTTCAACCATTTCAGGGGCAGGACCTCCTGGAACAGCTCTGATTCTAACGTTTTCACGAGGATTTAATGCCCTTTGAATCAAGTCATCATCAAGGTTCAACTCGTCAAAGCCCAATTCAACAGCGATGTCATCGATGAATTTGGATGTGATGTCCTCTTCCGCCATATCGCTTGCAGTGGCTTCGTTAACGATTCTTCCAACAATCTTATGGGCGGTTCTGAAAGGAATTTTCTTTTCACGGACCATAATGTCTGCCAAATCGGTTGCAGTAGCGAAATTTTTACCTGCAAGTTCAGCGCACCTGTCCACCTTGAATTCAACGGACAGCAACATTTTGGTTACAATGGACAATGTGTCCTGGGTTACCTTGATTGCATTCCATAAGTGAGGAGTGATTTCTTGCAAATCCCTGTTGTAAGTGTAAGGAATTGCCTTTAGAATTGTCAAGATAGTGATTAGCTCACCTGTGGCAATGCTTGTCTTACCACGGGCAAGTTCAGCAACATCGGGATTTTTCTTTTGAGGCATAATAGAAGATGTTGATGAGTATTCATCCGCCATTTCAATGACGCCGAATTCATAAGTGCTCCATAAGACCAGTTCTTCACAGATTTTAGCGAGAGTTGAAGACAAAGCAACAAAATCAAAGACTGTCTCTGCAATGAAATCCCTTGCGGAAACTCCATCCATGGAATTTTCCATATAGGAATCGAAACCAAGCAAATCGGTGGTCAGTTGCCTATTGATAGGGAAACTTGTAGTTGCCATTGCGGCTGATCCTAACGGATTGATGTTTACACGTTTATAAGTGTCGTTTAAACGTTCATAATCCCTTTTGAGAGCCTGTACATGAGCCATCAAATGATGGGCAATTGTAATAGGTTGAGCATGCTGCAAGTGTGTAAAACCAATGAAAACATCCTCCAAATGCTCACCGGCCATTTCAACAAGGCCTTCCATGAATTCTAAAATGCCGATTTGGATTTCTATGATTTTTTCCCTTAAAACCAACCTCACATCACATGCAACCTGGTCATTACGTGACTTTGCGGTGTGCATGAAACCGGCTTCCGGGCCGATTTTGGATGTGACATAGTTCTCGATAGCCATGTGAACATCCTCAACTGAAGGATCAAAGACCAATGCGGAGTACCCTTCCTCTTTTAAGGAATCGAGTGCGCATAGGATGTTGTCAGCAATGTCAGCGTCGATAATGCCTTCATGTTTTAGCATTGAGGTATGTGCAAAATTAGTTTTAATGTCTGCTTCAAAAATAATTTTATCTGCTTCAAGTGATGAAGTGTATTCAGCTGCTTCATCAGTCATTCCAGTCTTAAAACGACCATTTCTAATATTATCCACAAAAATCCCTTCTAAAAATGATTAAAGTAAATTAAAAATAAATAAAAAAAGAAATTAAGATTTGTAAAAATCTTATTTTTTCATTTCAGTGTATCCGCATTTACCACAAGCAACTCTGTCACCATGGTCAGCCATGAATACACCTTCACCACAACGAGGACAAATTTGGTTTTTTCTTACAATTTTGTCTCCATCTACTTCATATAAATCAGATTTTCTAACCATAAAATCACCTATTCTTCTGCTTCAGCTTCTTCTTCAGGAGCTTCTTCTTCAGGTTCTTCGTTTTTAGCAATAACGTGTTTAGTTTCAATGTAAGTTAAATCATCTACAGTGTCGTAAACTTTAGCGTAACCTAATGCTTTAGGTTCACCGTAGTGAGGTTGTACATTGTCAACAACGATTAAATCTTTTTTAGTGTTTAATAAAGCAACTAATTTAGATTTAATGTCTAACACTTTAGGAGTTGCTTCTCCATCGTAATCAACGTAAAATTTGATTTCCTTTCTGTTAAATAATTTATTTTCTTTTTCTTCGATAAATTCGATTTCCATGATAAAACCTCATTTAATTTATTCAATAAATCCGTCAATAAGCATTTGAGCTTTATTTTTTAATTCACGAGCTTTCAAAAGCACCAATCCCTCATTAGGTTGACCATACAAGATGGTGGTTTCAGGATTTGCCATTAAGATGCAAGGAAGAACTGCAAGATCTTCTTCCCCTGCTACTTCAATTACATAACATTCGCCATTGTCAGATAATTCAAGAGCTTGGCCTATGGTTTCCCATAGATCATCTGTAATGCATCCAGCAGGATTGTCCGCTTTCAGTATATGATCAGCACGTATAATTTCATGAGTATGATTTTTTCTTTGAATTAAATTATCAATTATACCAATATTCGGATATAATTCATATTTGGTAAGATTAGCAAAAGTTGCATCACCGACAGAAATTAAAAACTCGGAAGATTTAATGTCATCAATTGCATCTTCAAAGTCAGGATATAATTTGCCTAAAGGCTTCTTCAGCTCAATAATTATATCTTCATTTAATTCTGCATCCAATCGTAACACAATAACACCTTATCTTACTCTTAAACAATATTCCCCTGGAATTTCAATATTCAATTCCTTAGCTACTCTAGATTCTTCTGGGTCAGTTATAATCAAAAGACCGCTCCAGTTATCGGAAGTAGGATTTCCACAACTAGGACAGTGATCTTTACTTGAAATCATTTTACAAACTGTACAAGCTTTCATTCTTTACCCTTCTTACTTTTTTGTTTTGCTTCTTCAATCCATTCAAATCTACCTAAATTGTTTTGCCTCATGGTGAGAGGAATTTTGGAATTCCTGGCGTTGTCAATGTTGTTGGTAGATTCGTCTTTAATAGAAACGCTAACTGCTCTAGCCCTTACCAAATCTCCAACGTCCAAAGTCTTGTTGGATTCCTTAGCAATTAAAGCTACCCTTTTAGCGTCATAATTAATATAATCATCAGTGACTTGTGAAACGTGTATAAGACCGTCCATAGGTCCAATTCTTACAAAAGCACCGTAATCAACTATATCAATTACTTCACCATCAAAGATTTCATGTTGCTCTGGTTTAAAGAAAATTGCTTCAAATTCAACATCGTGATAGGAAGCACCATCACCCATAATGAGTTTTCCTTCGCCAATAGCGACTATTGCATTAACACAAATAAGTAAACCAAGTTTCTTATCTAAACGACCTTCGTAAGTTTCGTTTAAAGTCTGAATAGCAACTTCTTCGAGAGGATTTTCAAACCTATAAGGTGGTATTCTTACAGTATCTTTAATTATTGTTTTGTAATACAAAATAATCCCTCATTTTTTTAATAAGTTAATTAATATTATATTTTACCATCAACAGCAATATATTTTTTTTGTCTTAAATATACAATTGTTATTCCTTTATTTTTTGCACGATTTTTCAATTCGGTATCGTTTGTAGCTAATACTTCTGAAACTCTAAGTAACGCATCATCCACAGTTTCATTTTCCAGTAATGAAATATCCTTTATTTCAACTTTTGAAGAATTAGCTAATTTCAAGGCCAAATTTGCATTTAACCTTGTTTTTCCCTTATTATTTTTTTTCAAACCCTTCAATTCATTGATAACAAAGCTTGGAGTTGTTAATTTATAAGAAGGTAATGTGTTTTCAAGTTCAGTGATGATGTCAACATTGAACTGAAAAGGAACCATAAAAAAATTGGTATCAATCACAACTTCTTTAGAGTCCATATTTACCTCTATTTAATAATACCATATCCAATTAATCTCCAACGAGCACCGACTCTACGACTTAAAGCAACTCTATCGCCCGGACTTGCGCAAACAGGCAATTTGAGAACAACTTCAACATCATTCTTTTTAGCGGAAGTGACAACACCTATTGTAGTTGTGGTACCGCAGTTGATCATTAAAGGTTCTTTGATCTTAATTGGAGCTACTTCACGTTCTTCCTTGGTACCTACCACACGGTCAAGTAAATTAGCTTCCATTGTGAAGCCGTCCAGGACATCAGGCAAAGTATCCTCTTCACCTGCAACAGTACCTGATAGGGAATCTGACTTGGTTAGGGATGGATCCAATTTTGTTGCAATACCAACAAGACCTCCCGGTCCGATTTCCTTAACTTGCTTACCGTTAGCTTCAAGACCAATGATTTCAGACTTTAAGGTGACCCTTTTACCGTTGTTGGTCGGACCAGGCCTGATTTCAATGGTATCGCCAAGCTTGAATTTACCTTGAACTAATGTACCACCGATTACCCCGCCTTTGATTTTATCCGCACCGGAACCAGGTTTGTTGATATCGAATGATCTTGCAACATGCATCAATGCGGTATCATCGACATTCCTTTCCGGAGGTTGGATTTGTTTAAGCATGGTTTCGATTAAGATGTCTACATTAGCACCTTGTTGAGCAGATACAGGTATTATTAAAGCGTCTTCTGCACAAGTGCCTTTAACAAATTCCTTGATTTCATTATAACTTTCAATAGCTCTTTCTTTTGAAACAATGTCAATTTTATTTTGAACTACTATAACATCCTTAACGCCGATTACGTCAAGCGCCATGAGATGTTCTTTTGTTTGTGGTTGTGGACAAGACTCATTTGCAGCAATTACTAACACTGCACCATCCATAATTGCAGCACCAGATAACATAGTTGCCATAAGAGTTTCGTGACCTGGAGCATCTACAAAAGATACTTTTCTTATTAATTCAGTTTCGCTTCCACAGTGTTCACATTTCTCAGAAGTAGTGTAACATTCAGGTTCATCGCATTCCGGACATTTTCTGAATTCAATGTCAGCGTAACCCAAACGGATTGAAATACCTCTTTTTGTTTCCTCACTGTGAGTATCAGTCCAAATTCCTGATAATGCTTTAGTAAGAGTAGTCTTACCATGGTCTACATGACCAACCAAACCTATGTTAACATCTGACTGTACGTTCACAGATAACCACCTTTTTTAATAATTTTTATTCGACTTAAAGTAAAATAAGAAAAATAGTGAAAACTATTCTTCCTCTTCTTCACCAGCACCAAGAATTTCAGCTATTGATTTACTACCAGCTTCAGTAACCACAGTGTTGACTTGTACGATATCCTCAGCAATAGTGTTTCCTCTTACGGTTTTTCTTCTTTTAACACCATCTGCTTTAGGATGATAACCGACACCGCCAGTTAATAAACTTTTGATTCTTCTAGTACCTGAAACATCTTTTTTCATAGTGAAACCGTTTTTATCACTACCACCAGTGATTTTTAAAGTGTAACCATCTAAACCAACAATTCCACCATCAAATTCTTCACCGATTACTAAACCGTTTAAGGCTTTAGTATCTTCTAATTCAATTTGATGAGTTTCAGCATTTTGAGATACAACAACTTTGAATGCCATGGTTTTTCCTCCTTAAATTATTATATAATACTAAATTTATTATTCAAAAAGACCAAATTTACCCCAATCTGGATCTTGTTTACGTTTGATTTCAAGAAATTCATGAAGAGTTTCGAATTCATCTTCAGTTAACTTGTCTTTAAATTCCCTTTCAATGAACTTGTAATGCTTTTCAGGGATATCCACATATAGCTCATCCCCCTCATCGAAATGCTTTCCAACAATGGCGTCCTTGATTGCCATAGCAACCCTTTGACCTCTAGGGATGGACGGCAATGTTTCGCCCTTGTCTTCCATACTTGCTATTACTCCGACATATTCCCCGTTCTTATTGATTAATGTTTGGCCCTGTTTGACAGTTCCGCTAAGGGATTCAATACCGATAATAGCAGGTTTGCTTTGACGGAAAACCAACTTAGGCAATGACATGAATTTCGCAGGTTTTATAATGGCATCATAGAACGCTTTTTTCTTAGCTTGTTCCATTTCATCGATCCATGCCTCGTAATCCTCAATGATTTGATAGATTACATCACCCTTGAAGAGCTTAACGTCAGAGTTATCTAAATCCTCTTGAGAGTTTGGATTAACATTTACATTGAAAGCAATGATTGCACCGTGTGCGTCATTTTCATTTAAAGCAATTGATGAATTAATGATATCTCTGCGATTAACGTCACCAATGTCAGCTTCACGGATAGGAATCTCCAATTCCCTGAGCAATTTGACAATGGCTTCGAGAGATCCTAATGTGTCCGCCTTAACCAAAATACCTTCATCTTCGGTACTTATGGTAATATCCTCAATCTCTTTCAGGATTTCCTCTTCCACATTCTCATTATCGCTCAATACCCTGAGCGGGGAGCCGGAAACAACATCATCCAAATTCGGAGCAGCTATCTTAATACCTGCTGCGGCAACGACTTCGTCGAATTTCCTGAATTTCTTTTTGGAATCTCTCATTTCCTCCAATGGGAGCGGCCTTAAAATAGATCTGATTTTAGTTGTTAAAACCTCGTTTGATGAGGTCATCAAAGCGATTTCATCATTAGTTCGCAAAACACCATCATATATAATACTATCAATAGTGAGACCTAAACCGACTTCTTCCTTGATTTCCAATACTGTACCTTTAGCCGGAGCGTCCTCGTTGATTTCAAGTTGCTCTGTTAGATATTCCTGAGCAAGCCCTAAAAGCATTGCCAAGACCTCAATGATTCCTTCACCAGACCTGGCACTGATAGGTATGATACTGATTTGTGAAGCGAAATCGCTTACCCTGTCAAATCTTTCTGACTGGAATCCTTCCTTGTGAAGGGTACCTACAATCTCATAAACCTTAGTGTCCAAATCCTGTTTAACACTTTGGGCCTGTTGTTCAAAAGATTCCTTGAATGAAGCACCCTCATGTGTTTCCCAACCGAATAGCATATCTATCTTGTTGGCAACCACTATGAACGGGGTTCTGTACATCTTGAGAATATTCAATGCCTCAAATGTTTGTGGTTTGAAACCATCATTTATATCAACAATTAAAACGGCTAAATCCGCTAATGCCCCACCACGTTTTCTTAAACTGGTGAATGCTGCGTGACCTGGAGTGTCAATAAAGAATAAACCTGGAATTAAGTCCTTAATAGTTAATCTTGATATAAAATTCCCACAGATTTCTTCAATGGTATCATTAGGAATTTCTGTAGCACCTATGTGTTGTGTAATACCGCCAGCTTCTTTATCAGCAATAGTACTACCTCTAATATAATCTAATAATGTAGTTTTTCCATGGTCTACATGTCCTAAAACTGATACAATTGGGGATCTGATTTTCATAATATCTTCTTAATAATAAAATTTCTAAATCTATCTATTCGTAAATTAAATCGTTATCGATAATTTTATAATCACAAATTTCATCTTCATTAAAGAAAAGTGCAATTTCTCTTTCTGCAGACTCAGGAGCATCTGAAGCGTGGATAATGTTTCTACCGGTATCCATACCAAAGTCTCCCCTAATGGTTCCAAGATCTGCTTCTAAAGGATTGGTTGCGCCGACAAGTTTCCTGATAGTTGTGATAGCTTCTTCTCCTTGAATGACCATTGCAAGGCATGGTGAAGAAGTGATGTATTCAACTAAACTTGGGAAAAATGGTTTTTCAGCGTGTTCCCCGTAATGAGTTTTTGCTAAATCTTCGTCAATTTGAATTAATTTACATGCGACGATTTGAAGACCTTTATCTTCAAAACGAGCTAATATTTTACCCATAAGACGTCTTTGAACGGCGTCTGGTTTCATCATAACAAAACTTTTTTGAATCATTCTTTAACCCATTTAACCTTTCTTGGAACTCTTCCGAGTTTAATCATATTTTTTTCACATTTGCTGCTACAAAAGAAATAAATTGTACCGTCTCTTTTAACGTACATTTTTCCTGTACCTTCTTCTATTTCTTTATGACAGAATGAACAAGTTCTCATGCTTTTACACCTTCTTAAGGAGTTCTAATTTCTTTAGCTTCTCTGATTGTATCAAGTAACATTAAAATGTCGCCTTCTCTTACAGGACCCATAATGTTTCTTGTTAAAATTCTTCCTTTGTCTCTACCATCGAGGATTCTGCATTTGATTTGCATTACCTCACCAGTCATACCAGTTCTTTTTAAAACTTCAATGACTTCAGCAGGAGTTCCTTCTTCCATTTAAATCACCGTAAAAATCCTTAAAAGAATTTATCTATTCTTTTAATTCAGCAACTTTTTCTACGATTTCAGCTACGTCAGCTTCTGCGTCACCAGCATCAACAATACATGCGGAAGCAGTACCAACAGTTAAACCTGCAGCAATACCAACTTGTTCTTTGGTAGGTAAGTATACGTAAGGAATTTCTTTTTCATCAGCTAATACAGGAATGTGTGCAACGATTTCAGCAGGATCAACATCTTCTGCGATAACAACTAATGCTGCGTCTCCTCTTTCGATGAATTTGGTTACTTCGTTAGTACCTTTTGCTACTTTACCAGTAGCTTGTGCGGTTTCTAATGCTTCTTCAGCTTGTTTAGCTAATTCTTCAGGTGTGTCAAATTTTACATAAATGTTTGCCATAAAATATACCTCCTTTTTCATCTGGCTATGCCATCCATCGGCAGATATTATAATCCATTTTGAATCATAATATTATTTAATTATAACCTTAAACCGCCCGAATTATTCTATAGAGCAGTCTAACAGTTTTTAATAATACTAATTCTTGAATAATTCATATATCACTAAATCCACAATCCCGAGAAAAAAATAAGAGGGATTAGACTTTCAATACAAATACTTCTGAATTTCATATAATTTTTAGCAAAACTAAAAATAAAAATTTAGTAATTAATGAAATAATTCTAGAGAACTAGACAATATTAAATTAGTTAGCATAGTATATAAATGTTTTCAAAAAATAAGCAAATATAAGTAATTTTGGAACTTTCAATCATTTCTTTAGATTGAAAAAATAATAAAATAAAAAAAATAGTAAAAAAAGATAGTAATAAATACTATCTAAAAAATCAATTAACAAATCTATTTGATTGCTAATTTAATGTCTTCTGCTTTAACAGTTTTTCTGCCAGCGTGACGAGCAAAGCCTACAGCTTTTTGAGCGATTTCGTTACCGCAATCTTCGATAGCTTCGGTTAATGCGATTTTAGCGTCATCACTTACTCTTTGTGCACCAGCATTTTTTAAGATTCTGCCTACAGGAGCAATTGGTAATTCACTCATAATTATACACCTCATTTAATTTGTTAATAATAGTTTTAATTTGCTTATATATAAATCTATTGGTGTTGAATAGCCAATTTTTGATAATTTCAACATTGAATACTACAAAATTTTAACATAAATAGTGACATTAATATCTTTCAAAATGTTTTTCACACATGACTTGAAATAAAAAAAGTACAATTATTGTTCGAATAAATAAGAATTAAAAGAAAAAATTAAATTAAAAAGAGATTTAAAGCAAAATTTATTTGTTCATCAAAATCTCTCTTAAAGTGTCTATATCCGCATCAACCTCAGTAGGTTGAGTACATGCATCAATAGCAGTGTTAGGATCTTTGAGCAGATGTCCGGTAACTACACAAGTGATTGTTTCACCTTTGTCAATGACTCCTTGGTCCACAAGTTTTTTAAGACCTGCAATGGAAGCTGCAGAAGCCGGTTCAACACCAATACCCTCAGTTCTTGCAAGTAACTTTTGAGCATCCAATATCTCTTCATCGGTTACTGTTTCTGAGTATCCGTTGGAATCATAGATTGCATTCAATGCCTTGATGTCACTTACAGGAGCACCGATACGTATGGCGGTAGCGATGGTTTCAGGATTTTCCACAGGCACCACTCTTCTGTCACCTTTCTTGAATGCGTTTGTGACAGGGCATGCGCCTTCAGCCTGAATACCAGTCATCATCGGCAAGTCCTTAATGAATCCTGCGTCGTAAAACTCTTTCACTCCTTTCCAGATAGCTGAAATGTTGCCCGCATTACCTACAGGCAAGATAATTCTGTCAGGAGCTTGCCAACCGAGATCCCTGACGATTTCATAACCGATTGTTTTTTGTCCTTCAAGTCTGTAAGGGTTGATTGAGTTTAATAAGTAAAGATGTTTTTCCAATGCAAGAGCGGTCATGGCCTCAAGTGCCTCATCGAAGTTTCCATTGATTGACATTACTTCGGCGCCGTGGAACATTGCCTGTGCCAATTTTCCAAGTGCAACCTTTCCTGAAGGTAAAAATACAATGCAGCGTAATCCTGCACGGGCGGCATAAGCTGAAAGTGATGCGGAAGTGTTACCTGTTGATGCGCAACCAACGGTGTCCACGCCCAATTCCATTGCCTTGGTCATTCCAACGGTCATTCCCCTGTCCTTAAAACTTCCGGTAGGGTTTGATCCTTCCACTTTGACATATAGGTTTACTCCAAGTTCGTCGCCTAACTTGTCACATTTGCAGAATGGGGTTCCCCCTTCGTCAAGAGAGACTATTTTTGTCTCATCGACAGGAATGCATTCCTTGAATTTCCATAAATTGTCTTTTCTACCGTCAAAAACGTCTTTTGAAACATCGATTTCGTTGACGAGCTCAAGTACTGATCCACATTTTTCACAAGTGTAGATCACTTCATCGTCGTCGTATTCTTCTCCACATGAAACACATCTTATCATAAAAAATCACATATATATTTTTTAAAATTATTTTATATAAAATTTAACTTAAAACTGAAGTTATAAACTCCGCAATAGGCAGTGTAAGATAAACCTCAATGACGCCGGCAATTATCATCAGAACTGTGGCAACCATCAAAAGGATTATGGCCTGCTTTAGCTTATCGAAATTTTCAACGTATGATGCATACAGCTTATTTGAAATTGAAACGTTTTCTTGTTTTAGAAAGGTCTTAAGGAATCTTAAAAGAAAATTGAATAAGACAAAGCCTGATGCACAAGCTATAACGCATGAAGGCAATTCAAAAATGCCATGAGGCACCAGCATCAGCAATGTAAGGAACAAATCGTCCTGAACCGCAGTGAAATATCCTATAAAAAATCCGTTGAAGGCAAGAATCAGTGCTGAAAAACAACATAATATTCCTAATATGAACATCAGGAAAACTATCTTGATGTTATTTGAGAATATGCTTTGGAAGGTTATTGTTATCTCCCCGGATCGAACCTGATTTTCAACCTGCTCAACGACGGGATTCAAATAGGCATGCAGATTTGGCTCGAGAAAATAGCCCAGAAGCAATGAAATGACAAGAATGGCTATTGAAACGTATATTGCCAACTTGTTTTCTGTGAATGCCAACTTTATTTCTTTTTTGAAATCCATCATTATATCAGTGTGTTTGCAAGCTCTCTGGCTTCAACCTGCTTTTCGTGCAAATCGTCCATGAACTCTTCCATCAGCTCTGCGGTTTTCATCTTGCAGTCGCCGCAGCGAAGGGTTCCGTTCAGGCAATCCTGTCTTATCTGCGCAAGTTCCTTGTCATCGTCAATGAAGTGGTAGAGCAGCATTTCATAAATGACGCACTTGTCCACCTCTCCTCCGAGTTCCTCCTGTTCTTTAAGGGTTTCCCTTCCACCGGTTTTTGCGGATTTGACCTTTTTAACCACATCCTTGGTTTCATCATTGAGATAAATTGCGGTGTTCGGTTTAGAACTGCTCATCTTGTCCCCTGTAAGGCCTGTGAGGAACCTGTGGTATGTTGATGCAGGCTGTATGAATCCTGTTTCCTCATGCAATCTGTGGGCAATGTCCCTAGTTAGCCTTATGTGAGGATCCTGGTCTATTCCAACAGGCACAACAACCTTTTTGGGACCTCCGAACTCCTCAATTTGTGGAAGCAGAATGTCTGCAACTTGCATTAGTGGCGCTTGCACATGTGCAATGTTTGTTGAGTTTTCAAATCCATAAATTGCCTTCAGTTGGCTGAAATTGGTCTTGTTGGCGGCCTTGAATGCTAAGTTTTGCAACTGTTGGTTTTGGGATTGCAGGTAAACGTTTACATTGTCCCTTTCAAGGTCAAGCCCCAATGCAATCCAGTTGGTCAAATATTCGTTGACCGCTATTTCACGGCCTTTCTCAAAGCTCATGTCACGTGCGGCATATGCCTCCAGATCAGCAATAGGCAAAGACAGCATTGCGCCCATGTCCTGGTACCATTTAAGTTGGTCCACCACCATCTTGTGGCCAATGTGCATCTGTCCACTTGGCATCATACCTGTCACGACTGCAAAGTCCTTGTTCTGATTGATCAAATTGTTAATTTCATTGAACTCTCTGTGTCCGAATATTACCCCTCTCTGCATTAGCCTTTGAGGGTTTTTAATGTCGTTTAAGATTTCTGAAATCTTGCCTATTCCGAATTGATTTACTAATTTGTCATAATCAAGGGTAAATGATGCCCATGGATCTATTAAATCTGCCATATTTTCACCAACAATAACGTTAAATTAAATTCATGAATAAAAATTATCAATAATAATTATGAATGTCATTGAAATATAAATGATTCCTTTTATTTAAACTATGGCCTTGTCCATTCGATATTGTAGTAGGTAATGTCAAAGTCCTCATCGACAATGGCCAGGAGAAGCTTCTTGTTGACTCCGTGTGAAACCCTCACATAACTTGCGAAATCCCTCGCATTGATGTCATATGTTTCAGAGATTATCTTGACCAGATAATCGGAGTGTCCCATGCCCGGTCCACTTCCCCGGTCGTACAGTCTGAATTCAGAGCCGTACTTGAATCCTGTCTTAATTACGTATCCACGGTCTTTCAAGTCTCTGAAAACCAAATATTTGGCGTAGACTTCCATTTCCTTTAGAAGGTCCATCAAATAGCCAACGCTGCATTCCACATCATCCTCATAAATATTCAATCGGCCCTTTTCGCAGAGATAGCAGGCCTCAATCAATGAAAGATGTAAAAAATCAGATTCTATTTTTCCAAACTTGCTTTTTTCATGCAAAGCTATTGGTCTTTTACTTCCTTCCTCAATTTTTATAGAAACTATACCGTTTGATAAAATTCCACGCATTAAAACACCGTAAAAAGAAATAAATTATATTTAATGCTAATAAGTTTGAAATAAATATTATATAAAATTTTTGTAAAAAAAAGAAAAGAGAAAGTTAAACCTTAATGAAAATGTTATGAGCCATTTCACTAGGAATATTGAACTCCTCATCATCAATAGTTACCAGGTAGTGATTGCCGACCTGATTGTCATTGTATTCATACTTTATATGCTGGCCAACTTTAATGCCCGCATCGTTTATCTCTTCCAAAAGCTCATCGTTTCCACGGACAAAAGAGATTGTGCCTTCAGTGTTTGAATTCAATTCGGAAATTGACAGCAAATTGAATTTCCTGTTTATAACTTGATCGAAATCTTTTTGTGAATAACATTGTTGGCAACTTTCAAAATCAAAATCACAAGCAGGAATTATATTGTCATCAGGACACAGGTCAGGGTGATGCATCATGGTGCATAAAGCTCTTTCGGCTTCATCTGATAAAGTATGCTCCATCTCACAGGCTTGATCGTGGATGTTTTCCTCTTTAACCTTCAGGATATCCAAAAGGAATTTTTCCAAAATCCTATGTTTCCTGGTAATTTTTTGAGCAATTTTCATACCCTCATCGGTTAGGATGGCCCCCTTATATGGAGTATAAGTAATATATCCTAAATCCTCTAATTTTTTAAGCATTTGAGTTACACTTCCAGGTGCAATTCCTAAATCTTTTGATAACTGTGTAGTGGATACCTGTTCTCCGTTACTACCGTTACGATAAAGAACTTCTAAGTATTCTTCGATATTTTCACTAATTTTGCTCTCTGTCATGAAAGTCACCTTACTAGTAATATATTAATGTTTATGACTAAGAGTATAAAAGAGTTTTGGTAAACCTAAAATAAGAAGTGTAAAATGTCTAAAAAAAGAAAAAAAGGAAAAATATCAATTAGAATTGCAAACTGGCATAAATACCATTTAAACTAAATGAGTTTGTATTCCAATTGGATACTGAACCTAAAGAGTTTCTTGAGCTTGTTGCATCAGC
>NZ_MZGS01000013.1 GCF_003111625.1 Methanobrevibacter thaueri
ATATTCACAATTGCACTACCATTAACTAACTCTTGAGTATAATTTTTTCCATTAATACTAACAGTTAAATTACCAGTAGCATCACTCGGCAAAACAATATTAAAACTAGAAGCAGTAGTTCCTTTAGAAACATCAACATCCAAAGTCACATTATTCACATCAATGTCTGCCTTTTCAACATTAATAATAAATACAGTAGAATTACCTTCGTATTTACTATCACCAGAATAAACTACATTTACAGTATTATTTCCCTCAACAAATCCAGAAATTTCAATGTTAGTCCTATTTCCAAATACATTATTTTCAAATACATTTTCACCAATGTAAACTGTAATATTACCTGTCGCATCATTTGGCAATGTTATTGTTATGGTTTCTGTGTCTCCAACTTTAACATCAGTAGGTTGTGTAACCTCAAAGGAATATTTATCTATTTTTGAAACTGTAATAGTAGTTGAATTAGAACCATAAATATGGTTTTCTACATCTTCAAATATTGCAGTGATTTCATGTGTCCCAATAGGTAAAACGTCCGGTATGACATATATGATTGAATCAGTATTGTTAATTAGTATTTCATAAGTTTTATTATTAACCGAAACAGTTACTGTTCCATTAACTACATGAAGTAATTTTACAACAACATTTTGATTTTCACCATATTTAATACTTGGAGCATTTAAAGTAATATCAATATTAGTAAAGTTTAAATCAATAGTTTCATCATCTAATACGACAGTAACTTTATTATTTGGAGAATTACTAGTGTAAACTGTTTTAAAAGTACCATTTTCTAAAACAGCCTCAGATACAATATTTCCAGTGTCTGATGATAAAATAACAGTCATTGGACTGAAACTATCACCGACAGTATCATTAGTACCATTCCAACACAATTTACCTATGATTTCATATTGGTTATTACCTAAGTACTTTTCAGAAACGGAAAAAATCGCATATTTTAAAACAGGGACCTCCCATTTTACATTTGCTATTTTTATACCGTCTGTATGATTATATACTCCAGGAATAGTTAAATAACTAGGAATAGTATTTTGACCAAACCAAATGCCATCCATAGATAGATTTTTATTATCAACTACTCCTTTTGAAATCCAAGTATATTTAATATTTTTAAAAATACAATTTTCAAAACTTACAAATCTAATATTATTAGATGAAGCACTTTTTCCATTGTAGAAATTATCAACAAATAATGCATTATTTGGTGTACCGTATCCATTAAATATACTATTAACAAATTTTAAATTGAATTCTCTAGAACCGCTTAAGTGAGCATATGCTCCACCAATAAATGAACAATTATTAAATACAACCAAATTAACATTTGTTGCAGCTTTATCTACATAAACAGGATAAAATTTTCCTGATACTTGCAAACCTGAAACACCAGACTGATCAAAAATAACATTGTTTACAGTTAAATTTGCCATATTAGGATAAGATAATGATATAGCTTGAATTACATTAGTTGTCAATTCATTTTTAATAATTACATTCCCAGATATTCCATTAATAAATAAATTGCTTGATTTGAAATTTAATTGAGAACCTACATAATAAGTTCCATTAAATATATTGAGAGTTACATTGTCTCCTTCAACTACATTATCACATGCTAATTTTAATGAAGAAAAAGGGTTTTCATAAGATCCATTACCTCCATCATCAGTAATATTTTGACCAACATATATCACAGTATAACTACTATTTTCAGAATTTATAGTATTATCATTATAACTTTCAGAAACAATATCTTCACTAAAATCAGATAACTCAACATCTAAATGCCCATCAATTAATTCTTGATTATTATCAGCTTGTTGATTCAATATGTCTTCACTTACAGTATTATTTGTATCAGTAGCTGCAATAGCATTAATTGAGATGCACAACAATAATAAGGTTAAAATAATAAAATATTTGCCTTTCATTTTAATCAAATAATAATTAAAAATGGAGAAAAAACTCCAAAGTTAAAAAAATATTTTATATTAATATTTTTTAACTAAAAACTTTCAATGTGTACAATTACAATTTACTCCATTACAATTAGGACAGTAGTTTCCAGAAATTTGTATATCTCCATTATAATATACCGCAGCATTACCACAGTAATAATCTGTAATTAAACTATTATTATTAGCAGAAGCACCACTAGAATACTGGAGATATATAGCCCACATACCATTAATCACATTAACAGTATTCTCTGTAATTGTAAATTTAGGATATGCAGTACCTGCTTGTGAGAAACTTATACCATAAACATTATCTCCAGGACTATATGTAGCTTTATTATAAACAGTTATAGTGTTTCCTGCAATATATGCTTCATTATCCTGTAATTCCATACCAGTTACTAATGACCAAGAATGACTACTATCTGCACTACCTTCTGAATAAATAGTGTTATTAATAATTGTTAAATTAGTAGGGCCATTAAAGTTTTGTGAGTAAATACCTGCATTAGGACCATTATTTGAAGTATGAATATTATTATTAGAGATAGTTACATTATGTTGTCCAGTTAATTGAATACCGTATGCAGTACCAGTACCATTATTAGTGCCTGGGATAATAGAACCCCCTTTACTTTCTAATCTAATAGTATTATCATCAATAGTTATATGATTACATGCATATACATCAATAGCATATAAATAATTATTGTCACCTTCAGGAGTGATAGGGTCAATTTCAGTAATATTATTATGAGCAATATATGCATTTTCAGAATCTACAATAATTAATGCATCTAATGTAGGATAACCATAATCAGTGTCTGACACGTTTACTTCTAATCTATTGTAGGTAAATGTAAAATTGCTAGATGACTGTACTGCTACACCAGCTACAAGATCAGTGTAGATACTTGGATAAGGTTGATAAAAGTCAACATTTTTTAAAGGCAAGTAAGCAGTAATATTGTTTCTTGAAACAGTAACATTATTTCCACCAACTACCCTAATTACATGATTATAATTTTCAGTGTTAAGATAATTACAAGTGTATGTAATTACATTATTTAAAATTTGTACATTGCTTGCACCATCTACAAAAATTCCATAATAATCTTCATCTTCAGGTGCTACCACATTAATATTTAAATTTTGAACTATATCATCATCTTCATATACATAAATTCGTGCATCATTTGTATCATATAAAAAGTTTGCACCATCTAAAATAATATTTCTAGATAATAAATCAAATCCAACATTATTAAATGTTGCTTCACCAGCAGTAATAGTTACAGCATTATTGATTTTAAAGTTTCCAAATGATTTTGATGTGAAATTACCTGTGAAAGTTAAATCACTAGTAGTGGTCATATAACCATCTGCATCGAAATAATCTCCATAGTTTTCATCAGTTACAGTGACTGGTTCTGTAGAAACTATTTCGTCAACTTCTTCAAGTTCAACATCATCAACTGAATTTACAGCCTCATCAATTTCAATGACATCTGTATCATCAGTTACCGTAATGTTGTCTACATCTGTCGCACTGGCTGCACTTACACAGCAGATTAACATGACAAACATTACTAAACCAAAGATTTTATAATTGAATCTCATGAATTTCCCCCATTTCAATTAATTTATAAAATACAAATTTTTTTCTAAAAACTTGCAAAAAACACCGTTTTTGAGAAAAAGAAGCCCAATTTTTACTTTAAAATGTTATGGATTACATTAATCTAATGCATCTATAAGTTTGAATCGAACTTCTTTAAAATTAAGCCCTATTTTTCATCGATGTCTTAAATTGTTTTTAAGAATGTTTAAAGCTTAATTTAGTACAAGCAAATTGATAACTTATACTTGATATATGATTTATCAATTTATCAATATAAACTTTCCGATTATCAAATACAATTGAATTTATTAAAAACCGTAAAATCATTATTTTCCAGTAAATTTTTGGTAAAAAGAAAAATTACAAATTTTAAAATAGATTAAAAATCTATTAAGTCCAAGTAATAATAATTTTGCAGTTTAAAGATTTATACAATCTAATAAAATAATTTAAACAGTCATTTGAAAAATCAGTTTCACAGGAATTTAGAAAAAATCATCAAAGTGTTCATTCGTTAAACACAAGTTATCCGAACCATTCATTCTCAATCAATCCAAACTCAACTAAAAAGATTTGATTTAATGTTTTAAGGACAATATTTGCCAATCAGTTATTTTACCAAATTTTTAAAGCTATTTTTTAAAACAACCATGATTGCGCCCTAAAAAAGTAAGGTAACCAAAAGGTTACTATCATTTAAATCAAATAAAACGACTTCATTAAACATATTATCAAAATCAAACTGAAATTAACAAATAAATTAAAAAAATACAAGTTAAAGACATTAATTTCTGGATTTAAAGAATAAATTGTAAATTTATTAAAAGTAGTAATGTCTGAGAGATTAATGTAATCTTTTGCAGACATTATTTTAGTCATCAAAAATCAGGCGTGATTTTTAAAAACCAAAAGGAAAAAACTAATTTTCCCCAAATCCTATTAATATCGAGTGATTGAAAGTAAATAAAAACAGATTGAAATTAAGCATTTTTCAATTTTTTTGTTGAGGTCTAAAAAAATACATTAATACAAGCCAAACATTATATTACTTTCTCTTTAATAGGTGGTAAAATAATTTCTATTTTACAATTTTAACTTTTTTATCTTTTAGTATAAATAGCTACTCTTAAATTCAGTGAGGAATAATCATGAGCCAAAAAGACGAATGGATTGACATTTCAAAAAGGAAAAACATAGATGAAGTAAGAAACACCAAAGAGTATAAGGACTGGGTTAAAAGTATAAAAGAAAGAGATAATGAAGAGTGCGTTTTGTGCGGAGCCGACCAGCACCTGGAAGCACATCATGTCTTCTCGTTTAAGAATTTTGTTCCGCTTAGACTTAATCTAAACAACGGCATAACCTTATGTCACTAGTGCCATAAAAAGTATCATGCATTTTACAATCTTGAAAATACCAATCCGTTGACACTTCTGAAATTCTTTAAGGAGTTCAGGTTTTAGTGGGTTGTGGAATTTTTTAGTATTTATAATATAAGGCACTAATAACAAACTTATTTTTTAAATGTTAAATTTAGATTTAGTTGTATCTAAAAATAAAATAGATTAACAGAAGTGCATATCAGTTATCTATTTAAGGAATATTTGATATATAAACATGAGGATGTGACGCAAAATTTTTAATCGAATTTTGTGTTTTTGATTTTTTTGTAATTTTTCTTATTTTTAGTTGTTTTTTCTGTTTATTTCGTTGTATATTCTTTTTAGGTTGTGTCCGATTGTGTA